>CACZPJ010000124.1 GCA_902782995.1 uncultured Lachnospiraceae bacterium
ATCGTATCTGCAAAGGCAGTTCCTGCAAAGCCGGTGATCAAGCTGAGTGCAGGAAAGAAGAAAGCAACCGTAACCTGGAATAAGATCTCAGGTGCAGGCGGCTATGAAGTATACCGTGCAACATCGAAAAATGGCAAGTATACAAAGGCAGCTACCGTAAAAGCAGGAAAGACTACCTATACGGATGCAAAGCTGAAAGCCAAGAAGACTTATTACTACAAAGTACGTGCATACAAGACCGTCAAGGGCAAGAAGGTATACACCGGCTACAGCAGTGTAGGAAAAACAACAACAAAGAAGTAGCAGATGGCTTGAAAAACAACAGATTATAGTATAGTATTAAAAATCGATAGCCGCTATGCGACTTTCAGAACGGGCAGTAAGAAAGGGGTGTCGGCAGACACCTCTTTCGTTACGTTTATAAGCAGGGATGCAGCAGGCATCTATAGAATCTGTGTGAGGAAATGAGCATGAATCGGAAGAAAAAGACACTAAGAACACTGGCATTAATCGTGATCGCAATCGTGGCGGTCGTGGGTATTATTCTGCGCTTTAAAATAGAACCGGCAGATTATGGAAAAGTGCTTGCAAAAGAGATCACGAGATCGGAAAAGCTGTTAGATCAGGCGGTGTCAGGCAATGACAACGGAGAATATTCGGATTATGTCATCAGGGAATTCCGGACACAGATAGATACGGCAAAACAGGCTGCAGATAAGGAAGATGCTTTTTACGACGAAGAAAAGTCTGCCTATGAACAGTTAAAAAGTGCAGCAGAAGATTTTAAGAAGGCTTCTAATACAGACAGCCTTTCTGCCGGGGAAGTTGGGGAGCTGATCGATTCCGGTAAGACGACCGAAAAGACAATCACATTTTCGAAATGGAATAAGCTTGTCTGGAAGATTGACGGAAGTAAGCTGACGAAGGCAGAAGCAGTGAATCTGCATGTGGATACCAAGGGACCATATTATGAGCAGATGTGTAAAACGATGGAGAAGTACCAGATGCAGGCACTGATCCTTGCGTTTTACCAGAACGGAGATTATCCGGGAGAGCTTACGGTCTGTGCAGATACTTCCTTGAAAAAAGGCAAGGTTTATCTGTATTCCTATCAGGAGAAGGATGATACCTTTGTCTATGAAAAGGACTTAAAGAGTGACGGAGAGACTGTAACCTTTGCATTACAGAAGCCGGGAACTTATGCGATCCTTGGTGATACCTATGAGAACTATGTGGCTGCCGGTGAAGTGGATGCAGCAGATCTGGCAACAGAGATCGTTGCAGAGGAAACAGAGGCACTTACCGAGTCAGAGACAGAAACAGAATCTACGGAAGCGGACACAGAAGATACCGAGACAGAAACAGAGACGGAAGAAGCAAATGCAGCTGATGGAGTACAGACGGATGCAGCATCTGCCGATGGAACTACCGCAGATACCGATACCACAAATGTAGCGGTGGCAGCCGACCCGAAGAAAAAGGATACAGCAGGAAACAGTAATCATAAAACCGATACGAAGAATAATAAGAATGATACGAAGAAGAACAATACTTCCGATCAGAATAAGAATCCTGCCAATCCATCAACGGAAAAACCGTCAACCGAGAAGCCACAGACACCGACGAAGCCATCAACGGTAAAACCATCGACGGAGAAGCCATCGACGGAAAAACCGTCGACCGAGAAGCCGCAAACACCGACAGAAGACGATGGAATGATTGAGTGTACGATCCAGATCTTATGTACAACACTTTCCTCGGATCTGTCGAAGCTGACGAATCAGAGTGTGAGGGACTACGTTCCGGCAAATGGTGTGATCTTAGATACGACAACGTTACAGATTCCGGAGGGGGAAAGCGTTTACTATGCACTCCGTAGTGCGACCAGGAATCACAATATCCAGATGGACGCAGAATATACACCGCTGTATTCCGGCAATTATGTCAAGGGAATCGGTTATCTGTATGAGTTTGATGCCGGTGGGGAAAGCGGCTGGATGTATAAGGTCAACGGACAGTTCCCGAATTACGGCTGTTCTGCTTATACGGTACAGGACGGGGATGCGATCGTCTGGATGTATACCTGTGATCTTGGACGTGATGTCGGAGACAACTCCATGCAGTAATTCGTCAAATCCCCACATAATATTTTAGGTTGACTAGCTGGAAATATGGGATGTGCATCTAACGGTAGCGGAACATTTCATTGGAATTGTGTGAATTTATTAGGTGCCGGTTTTCGGCTCGAAGTTTGTGTACATTCGCCAGATGCACCATTGCGCCGTAGTGTACGCCTGTGGCACACGCTCTCAAGAATCCTTAGTCTAGTGGGAGTAAATGCCGTCTCCAGCTAAGTTTATGATGCATGGGTGCGTCAAACGCGCTATTTACTTTTGGGTAGCTGGTAGATAATGAGCTTGGACGAGCCGCGCCCATGCAACCTTCAGCTGTCGAACGAATACAAATAATCAAAAGAGCCGAAAACCAGCATCAATAAATTAGCAATTCAAATGAGTTCCGTTACCGTTAGATGCGCATTCCGTATTTCAGGCGGTTTATTCACATCTAATATGTGAGGAGTTTCGTGTGAAAAATAGATTTTCACATACGAGATTTGTGTCTGCGCGCACTTGACACAAACTCGCTATGCGC
>CACZPJ010000125.1 GCA_902782995.1 uncultured Lachnospiraceae bacterium
AAAACCACAAGTGAAGCCTTTGCTGAACTTGTATGGTTGTAGTTAGCAGTTAGTTCACGATGAGCGTTGCAAATGTTTGCGGAACATATTTGAATATTTTTCAATCTAAATTTTTTTAACACTTTTTGATACACAAATTCTATATATACAAAAAACACAGATCTCGCGGAAAAAACTTGCAAGATCGCGAATTTATGCTAAAATAAGAAAGTCGGTCATTTGCTGACCGTATTAATATAGGTAAACATTGTTTTTTCTTAATTACAGAAGGAAGGATTTATTTATGAAAACAACGAGAGATGACGTTCGTAACATCGCAATCATTGCCCATGTCGATCACGGTAAGACTACACTGGTCGATGAGCTGTTAAAACAAAGCGGTGTTTTCCGTGCCAATCAGGAAGTTCAGGAACGTGTTATGGATTCGAATGATATCGAGCGTGAAAGAGGTATCACGATCCTCTCCAAAAATACTGCTGTCTTTTACAAGGATATAAAGATCAACATCATCGATACTCCGGGACATGCCGATTTCGGTGGCGAAGTAGAGCGTGTCTTAAAGATGGTAGACGGTGTTGTCTTAGTCGTAGATGCTTACGAAGGTGCAATGCCACAGACCAAGTTCGTTTTAATGAAAGCATTAGAGTTAAACCTGCCGGTTATCGTATGTATCAACAAGATCGACCGTCCGGAAGCACGTCCGGATGAAGTTATCGATGAGGTCTTAGAGTTATTCATGGATCTCGATGCTTCCGATGAGCAGCTTGACTGCCCATTTATCTTCGCATCTGCAAGAGACGGTTATGCAATGCGTGATCTGAACGATGAGCGTAAGGATATGACACCTCTTTTCGAGGCAATTATCGATTACATCCCTGCTCCTACCGGTGACCCGGATGCAAATACACAGGTTCTGATCAGTACGATCGATTACAACGAATATGTCGGACGTATCGGTATCGGTAAGATCGACAACGGATGCCTGAAGGTCAACCAGGATGCTGTTGTAGTGAACCACCATGATCCGGATAAGATGAAAAAAGTCCGTATCAGCAAATTATACGAATTCGACGGATTAAATAAAGTAGATGTAGAAGAAGCCCACATCGGTTCGATCGTTGCGATCTCCGGTATCGCTGACATCCACATCGGAGATACGATCTGTGCACCGGAAGATCCACAGGCAATTCCATTCCAGAAGATCTCTGAGCCGACTCTGTCTATGAACTTCATCGTCAATGACAGTCCTCTTGCCGGTCAGGAAGGTAAGTTCGTAACCTCCCGCCACATCCGTGACAGACTGTTTAAGGAGTTAAATACCGATGTCAGCCTTCGTGTGGAAGATACCGACAGCCCGGACAGCTTAAAGGTCTCCGGCCGTGGTGAGTTACACTTATCCGTTTTAATCGAGAACATGCGTCGTGAAGGCTATGAATTTGCAGTCAGCAAGGCTGAGGTATTATACCACTATGATGAAAACGGCAAGAAGTTAGAGCCTATGGAAATCGCTTATGTCGACGTTCCGGATGAATTCACCGGTACTGTCATCGACAAGTTAAGCCAGCGAAAAGGTGAGTTACAGAACATGCGTCCGATCGCAGGCGGCTACACCAGACTTGAGTTCAATATCCCATCCCGTGGTCTGATCGGTTACCGTGGTGACTTCATGACCGATACAAAGGGAAATGGTATCATCAATACGATCTTCAATGGTTACGCTCCTTACAAGGGAGACATCTCCTATCGTAAGCTTGGTTCCCTGATCGCATTCGAATCCGGTGAATCCGTAACCTATGGCCTGTTCTCCGCTCAGGAGCGTGGTACCTTATTTATCGGACCTGGCGAAAAGGTATATTCCGGTATGGTCATCGGTTCTTCTTCTAAGGCAGAAGACATTGAATTGAATGTATGTAAGAAAAAGCACTTGACCAATACACGTTCTTCTTCCGCAGACGAAGCATTAACCCTTGTTCCACCAAAGAAGTTAAGCTTAGAGCAGGCACTCGACTTTATCGATGTTGACGAGCTTCTTGAAGTAACACCGGAAAGCCTTCGTATCCGTAAGAGAATCTTAGACCCGACCTTAAGAAAACGTGCGAACTTCCGCAAGTAAAG
The DNA here is from genome assembly GCA_902782995.1 of uncultured Lachnospiraceae bacterium. Taxonomy (GTDB): domain Bacteria; phylum Bacillota; class Clostridia; order Lachnospirales; family Lachnospiraceae; genus Roseburia_C. The sequence goes on from CACZPJ010000125.1 coordinate 2,116, forward strand.
ACTTACAGATATATATAAAGAGGAGGTACAGATCTTCGTTCATAGAAGATCTGTACCTCCTCTTTTTTGTGCCGTATAGAATTCGAGTGTCAAAAGATATTTTTAATCAAAGGACAAAATGCACAAAATATGTAAAGCAAACTTTTATTTGCGTCTTTCGCTCCGAGTGAAATCCACTGCCTACGCCTTCGCCTTCATCCGGTTATAAACCATTCCGACCAAAAGAACCGCCACTGCAAACAGGCTCTGTATCACAAGCCCCTGAACGGCATCGGCAGGAAGACCACCGGCTGTATCCATGCGCTGTGCGCCCTCTAAGGTCATCATGTACCAGTAGGTCGGCATGAACTTTGCAACCCGGAGCACACTGTCGCTGAAGATCTCAAGCGGTACGAAGATTCCACCTAAGAATGCAAGTCCAAGACCGAAAAAGTTACTGATCATGCTCAGTGCCTGCTGCTTTTTCACGATCTGTCCGGCAGTGTAGGCACAGGCAAGTGCAAATAATATCTGCATCATGGAATTGACACTGCACCAGAAGCCTGTTTTTGAAAACATATAGCCGGGATATAAGATGATCCCAACAACTTCCATGAGTGCCCAGATTGCTATCGATACCACAACACTTCCAAGGATCAGTTGTACATTCCTGCTTAAGAATGACATGGTAGAACATTTATTTCTGGCATCCAGATCCGTTTCATGGAATGCCATAAATACCGGTCCGATCGCACAGATCAGCATACAGATATAAATATATGGAAGATAGCGGAAGTAGAACTTGCCCGGTTCGAACGTATTCTGATTCGTATCATCGATCAGCTTTGTTTTGGCAGTAACGGTCACATCCTCATCCGTCTGACGGATTGCATCGCTTAAGTCAAATCCACTGTCTAAGTAGATTCCGACTGTCTTTAAATAGCTCTGGATCTGATTATCCGCGAATTCTCCACTCGAACTGGACGGTACTTTCTTATCGGTAAGCAGTCCCTCCCGCTCTCCGTCTGTAAAACGTGTGGTAAAATCGGCCGGAATATAGAGTACATAGTCAATATCCCGGTAAAAGATCTTATCTAACAGCTCATCCTCTGTCTTTGGAACATCGATCAGATTGTTATCTTTTCCAAGATAATCCACGAGTGCCCCACCAAGCTTCCCTTCATCCTGGTTCTCGATCACAAGATTTAACTCTTCTGCCTGAAAGTTCTTCTGCTCGTTTTCCCCGCCGTTTTTTGCCATTGCGATCGCAATCCCGACAAATACGACAAAATAGATAATGACGGATGTCATCTTCTTTTTTACAATTTTTAAAAACGTCTTAAAGACTTGCATAACGTTCCCTCCTGACTGCAAGGAAGCTTCCGATACATAACAGTACGGCAATTCCAAACAAGATTACAAGATTTTCTGTATAACGCGTATAGTCATCGTAGATATCCAGACTGTAAAGAGCATCCACGATCAGTGCTGCCGGATTGATCTTATTGATGATAGGACAATGCTCCTGCACGATATGGTACATATTTCCAACCATCAGACCACTTAAAAAGCATTCTAACATGGTAAATGCTACCACAATGCCGGTCTTGCTGTCCCTTGATCTTTTCCCGATAGAACCAATAAAAAATCCACTTGCCACACCGATAAAAGAAGCGATAAGCAGAACCAGTAAAAGCTGCGGTATCCTGCTGCCGAATCTCACGCCAAGGATATATTTTAAATAAACAAATCCTACGATACTGCATACAAACTGGATCAACAGGCTTGCCGATACATCTGCAAGAATCCCGACAAATCGGCTGCTGCTGGCTATAATCCTTCTTGCACCGATCGCGCTCTGGTCTGCCTTAATATCCACTGCACAGTTGACACCTAAAAAGCATCCATACAGACTGGTCATGGCAAGCAGTGCATAGAAGTAATTCACGAACTGATCCATATCCGCTCTGGTATATTTTTCATCGACGATCATATCCACACTCTGACCTGCCGCCTGCACTGCCTGCTCTACGATCATCGGATTGACACCGGCTATGGTTGTAATAGTCTGCTTTGTCTGTTCATACTCCTGTAAGACTGCCTGTAAGATACTTGGCTTAATCCCTTCTTCTTTTACATACAGGGTCACTTCTTCCCCGCTGTTGTAATAAATGCCACTGACCTCTTTCTCCTCTAACAACTGCTTTGCATCATCCATGGATGTATCGGTGACCGCGATCAATGCATCGTCGCCCTCCTCCATGGTATCTAACAATTCGCCAAAGGACGCATCTGCATCCTCCTCTTCTACATAGGCAACCGGAATCTCTGTAAAAATCTCTTCCTTTTCCATATAGTGTCCAAACGTCACCTGAAAGAACGTTCCAAGTCCGATCGGGAAGATCAGACTCCAGAACAGGATCTCTTTCATGCGGATGGATCGAAGTAAATTATATTTAAACAATCGAAAAAACATTTTCTCCCTCTACTTTCCCTGTGCTAATCCCGAAGTTCCTTTCCGGTAATCTCAAGAAATACATCATTTAAGGTTGGCAGCTCTGAATAGACTCTTCCAAAGCCAATGTCATGCTCCTGCATGTAGGCAAGGATACGGACTAAGTTATGTTTTCCACGGTTGCAGGAGATCTGTAACTGGTTATCCTCATACGTTACCTGATAGACATGTTCAAGTCTACGGATCTCTTCGATCTGCTCCGGTGTAATGTCTAAGACATCTAAATGGATCTTCTCACCCATCTTGATCATCAGCTTCAATTCTTCCTTCGTACCCTCTGCGATCTTTCTGCCCTTATCGACGATCGCGATCTGTGTGCAGATCTGCTCGACCTCTTCCATATAATGTGACGTATAGATGATCGTTGCTCCCTGCGCATTTAACTGTTTGATTCCCTCTAGGATCTTATTTCTGCTCTGTGGGTCGACTGCTACGGTTGGCTCATCCATGATAATAAGCTTCGGCTTATGTGCAATGCCGCAGGCGATATTTAATCTCCGTAAAAGTCCTCCGGATAACTTCTTCGGCAGAAACTTCCGGTAGTCCTCTAAGCCTACAAACCGGATCGCTTCTTCCACATACTGCTTTCTTGTCGCCTTATCCTTAATATAAAGCCCACAGAAGTAATCGATATTCTCATATACCGTCAGTTCTTCAAATACCGCAACATTCTGTAAGACCACACCGATATTGCGCTTTAAGTCGTAGCTGTCCGGCTCGATCTCTTTTCCAAATACCTTCACACTGCCCTTATCAAAGGATAACAGGGCAAGGATGCAGCTAATCGTCGTCGTCTTTCCGGAACCGTTCGGTCCGAGCAGTCCGAAGATCTCCCCCTCTTCAATCCGCAGATTCAAATGATCGAGTGCTACTAATTCTTTATATCTTTTTACAAGATTCTCAATTTCAACAACCGGCTGTGCCATATGCATTCCTCCTCAATTCTGATACCATCATTGTACGCAATTTTCCACCCAAAGACCAGTGCATCCTGTCAACTTCCGAGATGACAAATGTCACTTTTACAGCTTCTTTTTGACACCCTATGTGGATTATATTACAATAAAGCTGGAACTTATTGAATCAATCCCCTGGAGAATCCGATATGCGATTTTTAACCGATAAATTACTTCTTTTTACCGGCAGCGTTGGACTGTTTCTTTTTACCAATACCGATCTTACCGCTGCCACGATCATCTGCGTGATCCTCTCGCTGTGTCTTACCCTTGTGCTCAGCTATCTGAACTACGATGCGCATATCAGTACACATTTTAAGGAAGATATCCGCTATCAGGGACTGATGCTTCTTTATCTGGCTGCCTGCTTTTTTCTGCCGCCGCTTGGATTTCTTCTGCCCTCTCTGATCTATGAGATCCTTTTTACAAGAAATCCGCTGTTATACCTGCTATGTCTTCCGGCTGGCATCTTCTTTGGACAGAGCATCCCTCTGTTCCCCCGCTTCTTCTTTCTGATTTTGCTGGCTGCAGGCATTCTGCTTCATCTGCGTACCATGCGTGCCTTACAGTTAGAAGCTCAGCTAAAACAGATACGGGATGACAGCACACAGTTTAACCAGATGCTCCAGCAGAAAAACAAGGCTCTGATCGAGAAACAGGACAACGAGATCTATCTTGCTATCTTAAAAGAACGGAACCGGATCGCAAGAGAGATCCATGACAACGTCGGTCATATGCTCTCCCGCTCGATCCTGCAGGTCGGTGCACTGCGTGCCATGAATAAGGATCAGACGATAGGCACAATGTTTGATGCACTACAGACTACGCTTTCCGACGCAATGAACAGCATCCGCGCGAGTGTCCATGACCTGCACGATGACTCGATCGATCTGCGTGCCTCGATCGAATCACTGTTAGCGGATTATCCGGGCTATCATATCGGCTTTGAATATGATATGAGCAGTCTTGTACCAAAGGAGATCAAATACTGCTATATCGCTATTTTAAAGGAAGCACTTTCGAATGTTGCAAAGCACAGCAATGCAACCCGCATCCATATCATTATGCGGGAGCATCCGAGCCTCTTTCAGTTTCTGATCGAGGACAACGGCACTTCCATCACGATGCATACGGATGGCATCGGTCTTGAAAATATGAAGGACCGTGTCGATGCCTTAAACGGTACTTTTACCTATTCCTACGAACAGGGCTTCCGGATCTTTATTTCGATCCCGAAAAAGAATCTGCACCAAAAATAATTACCATATATAAAAGGAGATTTCCATGAGACTTGTAATTGTTGATGATGACCATCTGGTTTCCATATCCCTAAAGACGATCTTAGAAGCATCCGGGGAGGTCGAAGTCCTTGCGATCGGTAAAAACGGAAAGGAAGCCGTGACACTTTACGAAACACATAAACCGGATGTCCTGCTTATGGATATCCGCATGGATACCATGGCCGGATTAGAGGCTGCTAAGATCATCCTTACCAAATATCCGGATGCGAAGATCTTATTCTTAACTACTTTTTCCGATGACGAATACATCGTCGAGGCACTGCACATCGGGGCAAAGGGTTATATCTTAAAACAGGACTTCGAAGGTCTGCTGCCTGCCTTAACCGCTGTTTTGAATGGTCAGAATGTATTTGGAAATGAGATTGTAACGAAGCTTCCTTCGCTGCTTTCGAATACGAAAAGCTATGACTATGCTGCTAAGGGCATTACAGAAAAAGAATCCGAGATCATTGAACTGATCGCCAAGGGACGCAGTAACAAAGAGATTGCCGAAAAGCTCTTCTTAAGTGAAGGAACGATCCGCAACTACTTAAGTACCATCTTAGAAAAGTTAGAGCTGCGTGATCGCACGCAGCTCGCTGTCTTCTATTACCAGAATCGGTAATCTTATAATGCTTTGATCCGCTCTAATGCAGCAACCGTATTCTCGTAGCTTCCGAATGCGGTCAGTCTGAAGTAGCCTTCTCCGCTTGGTCCGAATCCGGAACCAGGTGTTCCTACTACATTGGCGTTCTCTAACAGATAGTCGAAGAAATCCCAGGAAGTCATCTTCTCCGGTGTCTTTAACCAGATATATGGTGCGTTCACACCACCATATACTTCGTAACCGGCATCCTTTAAGCCTTCCTTGATGGTCTTTGCATTCTTCATATAATAAGCAACCTGATCCTTTAACTGTGCCTTTCCGGCATCGGAATAAACTGCTTCACCGGCACGCTGTACGATATATGGTGCACCGTTGAACTTGGTTCCATGACGTCTTGCCCACATATCATGTAAGGAAACATCGCCACACTTTAATTCCTTCGGTACAACGGTATATCCAAGACGCACACCGGTAAATCCGGCATTCTTAGAAAAGCTCTTTAACTCGATTGCACAAGTCTTTGCACCTTCACATTCATAGATGGAATGTGCAACATCATCCTCGGAAATATATGCTTCATATGCACCGTCATAAATGATCACTGCATGATTCTTATTCGCATAATCAACCCATTCCTGTAACTGCGACTTCGTGATCGTTGTTCCGGTCGGGTTGTTCGGCAGACATAAGTAGATAATATCCGGTGTCTCCTTCGGGAACTCCGGTACGAAGTTGTTCTCTCTGGTACATGGCATGTAGATCACGTCACTCCACATCTCAGTTGCCGGATCGTAAGTGCCGGTTCTTCCTGCCATTACATTAGAATCTACATAAACCGGGTATACCGGGTCACAGACTGCAATCTTATTGTTGACAGAAAAGATCTCCTGAATGTTACCGGAATCGCTCTTTGCTCCATCGGATACAAAGATCTCATCGGCTGCAATGTCGCATCCTCTTGCAGTATAATCGTTTTTTGCGATCGCACTGCGTAAGAACTCATAGCCAAGATCCGGTGCATATCCGTGGAAGGTAGCGGCATCTGCCATCTCATCTACTGCCTTATGCATAGCTTCGATGATTGCCGGTGCAAGTGGCTGTGTCACATCACCGATTCCAAGACGGATAATGGATTTATCCGGGTTTGCTGCTGTATATGCACTTACCTTTTTCGCAATCGTGCTGAAAAGATAACTTCCCGGTAACTTCTGATAATTGTCATTTACTTGATACATAATTACGTTACTCCTTCTAATCATTCCTGCATGTTACTTACTGTTATGTAGTATAGCATTATTAAAACGATTTGAAAAGCAATTTACAATTCGTTTTTCGCATAGATACCATTCTTTTTACTGATTCAGCAGACTGAGCACCATCTGTGCCGTCTCGACAAGACCCGTTCCGTTGTCCATACTGCGCTTCTGGATATAACGGTGTGCTTCCTCCTCCGTCATGTTGTTTCGTTCCATTAGAAGTCCTTTGGCGCGTTCGATCAGCTTCTTCTCTTCTTCGTTACGCTCCTTTGGCACTGCCCGCTGTTTTTTCTTCTTACGGGCAATGGAATAGGACATCATCTCCATGGTCTGTACCAGTTCATGTACCTTAAGCGGCATGGCAAGACACATCAGATCGTCAATCTCACGTTCATTGCAGATATTCGGAGCAGCAACTAAGACCATCTGGAAGGTCTTTGGCAGATACTCATACAGTTCCATGTACATCATGTCCACGAAGCGGTAATTGCAGACAAGGATTCCTCCGTCTAACGTATTGGCAAACTGAAGTGCCTGTGCACCGGTTGTCGCCACTGCATCTACCTGAAATCCGCTCTTCACCAATATTCTTTTTATACTCTCTGCGTTTTCCTGCTTTGGAAATGCAACAATTATGTTAATCAAGATCCCAATCCCCATTTCGTAGGTTTATCATTTCATCCTTCGTATTCCTGCTTCCTACGATCAGATCTTGTACAGATATTCGCTGATCTCCCACTGTGTAACCTGTGCGCGGTATTCTGCCCACTCTGCACGCTTGGCTTCTGTGTACTTCTCTGTGATATGTTTTCCTAAAACATCCTTGATATATTCATCCTTTTCCAGTTCGTCCACTGCCTCGCTTAAGTCTGCCGGAAGAGATTCAATGCCAAGCTTTACCTTCTGTGAGATACGCATCTCAAAGACATTCTCCTTGACGCTCTCCGGCGGCATGATCTTATTCTCGATACCGTCTAAGCCTGCCGCTAAGCATACTGCAAGGGTCAGATATGGGTTTGCTGCCGGGTCCGGGCAGCGAAGCTCTACTCTTGTTCCCGCTCCTCTTGCTGCCGGGATACGGATAAGCGGACTCCGGTTCGTTGCAGACCATGCGATATAGATCGGTGCTTCATAGCCCGGAACCAGACGCTTATAGGAATTGACCAGTGGATTCGTGATCGCTGTCATTCCCTTCATATGCTTCATAATACCACCGATAAAGTAATATGCTTCCTGACTAAGTCCCAGTTCATCGGAAGGATCTGCAAAAATATTTTTTCCGTCCTTTGCAAGTGACATATTCACATGCATGCCGGAACCATTGATGCCGTATTTCGGCTTTGGCATAAAGCTTGCAAACAGTCCGTGACGCTTTGCGATCGTCTTGACTGCTAACTTAAAGGTCATAATATTATCTGCGGTGCATAATGCCTCATCATACTTAAAATCGATCTCATGCTGTGCAGGAGCAACCTCGTGGTGGGATGCCTCGATCTCATAGCCCATATCCTCTAAGGTTAAGACCATATCACGTCTTGCATTCTCGCCAAGATCCACCGGACCTAAGTCAAAATAGCCTGCCTTCTCATGTGAGATCGTGGTCGGCTGTCCATCCTCATCCGTATGGAATAAGAAGAACTCACACTCCGGTCCGACATCAAAGGTATAGCCCATCTTGGCTGCGCGTGCGATCTCTTTGCGGAGAATGTAACGCGGATCTCCTTCAAATGGTGTTCCGTCCGCACAGTAGACATCACAGATGATACGTGCGACCTTGCCCTGCTGTGGTCTCCATGGGAAGATACAGAAGGTATCTAAGTCCGGATAGAGATACATATCGGATTCTTCGATTCTTACAAACCCCTCGATCGAAGATCCGTCAAACATGCACTGGTTATTCAATGCCTTTTCTAACTGGCTTTTCGTGATCGCCACATTTTTCAACGTTCCAAACATATCCGTAAACTGTAAACGGATAAATTCCACATCTTCCTCTTCTACCAACTGCATAATATCCTGCTTCGTATACTTGCTCATATCATACCTCTTTCCTTACGATTTCCAATACTTTTTCATAGTTCATTGTTCCACCAAACAGATCTAACGCACTTCCGATCGTTACATTCAGCCGGTTTCTTCCAAGTTCCTTTAGCTGATACAGATCCTCAAAGCTTCCTACCCCGCCTGCATAAGTGACCGGGATCTTTCCCCAACTTCCAAGCAGGCTTACCAGCTCCGTTTCAATACCGGATGCCTTGCCCTCTACATCTACCGCATGGATCAAAAACTCATCACAGTAACCACTCAGCCGGTCGAGAAGCTCTAACGTAACCTTCTCATCCGTGAACTTCTGCCAGCGGTCGGTTACAATATAGTAACCGCCATCCTTTTTCCGGCAGCTTAAGTCTAAGACTAAATGCTTCTTCCCGGTAACGGCAACGAGCTTTTCAAGGTTGTCATAATCCACCCTGCCATCCCGGAATACATAAGAGGTGACGATCACATGGCTTGCGCCCTGTTCTAAAAAATAAGCCGCATTCGTATCATTGATCCCACCACCGATCTGAAGTGCATCCGGATATGCATGGAGTGCAAGCTCGGCCTGTTTCTTTGTTGCTTCATAATAGCCACTGTCCTTGGGATTAAGCAGGATAATATGTCCGCCGCGGATGCCGTCCTTCTTATAATAATCCGCATAAAACGCTGCATCCTGTGTGGCAACAAAGTTCTCCTCTGCCTGATTTCCTTCGTCCTTTAAGCTTCCACCGACGATCTGTTTCACCTTTCCATTATGTATATCTATACATGGTCGAAATTCCACGATCTTCTCTCCATTCTATGTTTTCTTCTAAAAAAGGACAACGTTCACCCATAGAATGACTCCGTTGTCCTCGTAGCTAGGATACCACACTTTTGCTTAAATGTGAATACTCTTTTTGGGTAATTGAATTTCGAAAATAAATATTCTGCGTCATTGACACTTTTCTTTTTTTTTGCTAGAATTGAGAAATTAAAACCTAATATTTTACGAAGCTTTAAATAAGAAAGAGAGGACACAAAAAATGGGTACAATTATCGGCGAAGGAATTACTTTTGATGACGTATTATTAGTTCCGGCTTATTCCGAAGTAACTCCGAATATGATTGACTTGACAACCTATTTAACGAAAAAAGTTAAATTAAACATTCCTATGATGAGTGCAGGAATGGATACTGTTACCGAGCATCGCATGGCGATCGCTATGGCTAGACAGGGTGGTATCGGAATCATTCACAAAAACATGTCTATCGAGGCACAGGCAGAAGAGGTCGATAAAGTAAAACGTTCTGAAAATGGTGTTATTACAGATCCATTTTTCCTTTCTCCTGAGCATACTTTACAGGATGCTGAGGATCTGATGCGTAAGTTCCGCATTTCCGGTGTACCGATCACAGAAAACGGCAAGCTGGTTGGTATCATCACAAACCGTGACTTAAAGTTCGAAACAGATTTCACCAAAAAGATCAAAGATTCCATGACTTCTGAAGGTCTTATCACTGCTCCGGAAGGAATCACCTTAGAAGATGCAAAGGCAATCCTTGCAAAAGCAAGAAAGGAAAAGCTTCCTATCGTAGATAAAGACTTCAACTTAAAGGGTCTTATCACCATCAAGGATATTGAAAAACAGATCAAATATCCACTGTCTGCAAAGGACGATCAGGGCAGACTCCTCTGTGGTGCTGCTGTCGGCATTACCGCAAACATGATGGATCGTGTAGATGCACTTGTGAACTCTCATGTCGATGTTATCGTTGTGGATTCTGCACACGGACATTCGAAAAACATTGGAACTGCTGTAAGAAAGATCAAAGACGCTTACCCGGATCTGCAGGTAATCGCAGGTAACGTTGCTACCGGTGCTGCTACCAAGTATTTAATCGAAGCTGGTGCAGATGCCGTTAAGGTTGGTATCGGACCTGGTTCTATCTGTACGACACGTGTCGTTGCAGGTATCGGTGTTCCTCAGATCACAGCCGTTATGGACTGCTACGCTGCCGCTAAGGAATATGGTATTCCGATCATCGCCGATGGTGGTATCAAGTACTCCGGAGATATGACAAAGGCAATCGCTGCCGGTGCAAACGTATGTATGATGGGTAGTATGTTCGCAGGATGTGACGAAGCTCCTGGAACCTTCGAATTATATCAGGGAAGAAAATACAAGGTTTACCGTGGTATGGGCTCTCTTGCAGCTATGGAAAACGGAAGTAAAGACCGTTACTTCCAGGAGAATGCAAAGAAGCTTGTTCCGGAAGGTGTTGAAGGACGTGTTGCTTACAAGGGAAGCATCGAAGATACAATCTTCCAGTTAGTCGGCGGTATCCGTTCCGGTATGGGTTACTGCGGATGTCCTACAATCGAAGAGATGAAAGAAAACGGACGCTTTGTTAAGATCACTGCTGCATCCTTAAAGGAAAGTCATCCACATGACATCCATATCACAAAGGAAGCTCCAAACTACAGTATCGATGATAACAAATAAAAGTATCCACTGACAGAACATTTCATTGGATACATCAAAAAGAAGCTGGCTCATATGTATGGTCAGCTTCTTTTTTTGACAAAGCAAGTTTGTCTACAAACTTGTTTTGTTTACAAACTTGTTTTGTTTACAAACTTGTTTTGTTTACAAACTTGTTTTGTTTACAAACTTGCTTTGTTTATTATCTGGCTTCCTTGGTTGTATTTGTCGTGGTATTGGTATCTGTATTCGTAGTCGTATCGGTTGTTGTGTCTGTTCCGTTTGTTGTCGTATTGCCGTTACGGTTGTTTCTCTCTGTACCATCGACTGCATCCATGATGTCATCTCCGGCATCTTCGACTGCATCTACCGCATCATCGCCCATATCTTCGATGTCATTTGTTACACTTCCATTCTCAGTGCCTACGGTATTGTTATCTCTGTTGTTCCGGTTCTGAGTGGTTCCATTCTGTGTGGAATTCTGTGTACTGTCTGTTACGGAATTGTTATTTCCCTTGTTATTGTTGTTATTGCCACAAGCTGCCATCACAAAGGATAAGGATAGTACAAGAACTGCTGTAACCAGAAATGATTTGATTTTTTTCATAATATTGTCTCCTTTTCTTTATTTCAACATTAGTGTAAACACTTTTCCCTCTTTTATGCTTTTTTCTTTTGTATTTTTCCTTTTGTGTTTTCATGGAAGTTTCCCATAGAAATTTGCTTATTTTCGCATCTTCGGATTAAAGATCAGCGATGCGAGATAGCCAAACACGAGTGCGGCACTGATTCCGACTGCACTTGCCGTAAATCCTCCCATAAAGATCCCGATAAAGCCATTTTCATCCACCGCTTCCCGGACTCCCTTAAAAAGCGTATTGCCAAAGCCAAGCAAGGGTACACTAGCGCCTGCCCCTGCATACTCCACAAACGGCTGATAGAGGTTGATGGCTGATAAGACTGCTCCGGTACAGACCAGCAATACCATGATACGTCCCGGAAGCATTTTTGTTTTTTCCATAAGGATCTGCACCAGCGCACAGATCACACCTCCCACCCAGAATGCATTGATATAATCCATGATTTTTTTGTCCTTTCTACGCTTCGTATTCTAAGACCACGCCATGCGCAATCCCCGGCACTGTCTGTCCTTCGTTAAAACTGATCTTCGAAAGCAGTGCCCCGGTTGGCACAAACAGCACCTTTTTTAATTCCCCGCGCTGTATCTTGGGAAGGAAAAAAGCACTCATTGTCACTGCACTGCATCCACAGCCGGAACCGCCGGAATCCGTTCCCTGGGTCTCCCTATCAAAGATCTCGATCCCGCAGTCCGTATGCACCGTGGAGATATCGTATCCCCGTTCCTTTGTCAGCGTAAGCAGGATGTCCTGTCCCACATAGCCCAGATCTCCGGTAATGATCCGGTCATAATCCTTTGGCGATGTCTGGAAATCTTCGAAATGCTGCACGATCAGGTCACAGGCTGCCGGTGCCATTGCCGCACCCATATTCATCGAATCCCGCACCCCGTAATCCATGATCTTCCCGGTCGTGATCCCGCTGATCCTTACATGGCTCTTTCCGGTTCCAAGTAAAAACGCTCCACTTCCTGTAACCGTCCAGGTAGATGATACGGGTCTTTGATTTCCATACTCCAGGGGAAACCGGAACTGCTTCTCCGCACTTGCAAAATGGCTCGATGTCATTGCAAGCACCCGGTTTGCATAGCCGCCTGCCACACACATCGCTCCAAGAGACATGGACTCTCCTGCTGTCGAGCACGCACCGTAAAGTCCAAAGAGCGGGATCTCATAATTGACGATTCCAAAGGAGGTTGCGATCGTCTGTCCGAGCAGATCTCCCGCAAAAATATAACGGACCTCCTCCGGCTTCACTCCTGCCTTTCCCATGGCAAGTGCTGCCGCTTCCTTCTGCAAGGTACTCTCTGCTTCTTCCCAGCAGTCGCAGCCAAAGGTGTCATCCTCACTTACCATATCAAAGAGATCTCCAAGTGGTCCTTCACCCTCTTTTTTTCCCACTACACTTCCGCTTGCCTCAATATAGGGAGGTGTTTCAAAGCGGATACTTTGTTTTCCAAGCATCTGTGTCATATCCTATCCTCATTTCCGTGCATATTTT
>CACZPJ010000126.1 GCA_902782995.1 uncultured Lachnospiraceae bacterium
AAGGTCGACTGATGCGGAGTTCCGGTGATACCCTTTGCACCATTGATGATAACCTCTCCATCATCTGCCATATGTAAGGATGCAGTATCCTTCATGGAAAAATGGAAGCCGTCTGCATCTCTTCCGATATACAGCACATTGATAACGTTCTTGATGATCTCTCCGAATGCCAGTGTTACGATTGCAAGGTAATCGCCGCGCAGACGAAGTACCGGGATACCGATCAGGAATCCAAAGAACGCTGCAACAACAGTTCCAAGAATCAGTGCAAGGAAAAATCTTAAGTTCTCATTCATTCCGGTCGTCATCATACACTTTGTAAAAAATGCACTTGAGAAAGCTCCGACACACATAAAGCCTGCATGACCAAGACTTAACTCACCAAGATAACCGACACAGAGGTTTAATCCGATCGCTACGATCGAGTATGTACAAAGCGGAACCAGCAGTCCCTGCATCAGACTCGACATGATTCCGGTCGATGCTAAGATCTGGACAACGACGAACACAACGATCACCATTGCATAAGTTGTGAGCTGATCCTTTGTAGCTTTTTTCATATTTTTAAAATCAAACATCTTCTTCATCTTCCCACCTACACTTTCTCATGGATCGGCTTACCGAGAATTCCAGTAGGCTTAACAAGCAATACAATGATAAGTACCGCAAAAACGATTGCATCGGATAACTGGGATGAGATATACGCTCTTCCGAAGATCTCAATGATACCAAGTAAGATTCCTCCGACAAATGCACCCGGGATTGATCCGATACCGCCAAATACGGCTGCGGTAAATGCCTTGATACCAGGCATTGCTCCGGTATACGGTGTTAAGGTCGGATATGCAGAACAAAGCAGGACACCTGCGATAGCTGCAAGACCGGAACCGATGGCAAAGGTAAGGGAGATTGTTCCGTTTACATTGACACCCATAAGCTGTGCCGCATCCTTATCCTCGGATACTGCAAGCATTGCCTGACCGGCTTTTGTCTTCTTGATAAAGAGCATCAGCCCGATCATGATCACGATACATGCTACAACGGTTACTAAGGTTACACTTGAGATAACAAGTGATCCACCTGCTAACTTTAAGGATGGCAGTGTTACAACAGATGTAAAGGACTTCGTATCTGCGCCAAAAATAAGTAATGCCACGTTCTGAAGCAGATAGCTGACACCGATTGCGGTAATTAAAACTGCCAGTGGAGAAGCCTTTCTTAACGGCTTATATGCCACTTTTTCGATTACAACACCGAGCACTGTACAGATAACTACCGACAGGATCACACTGACAATTGGATTAAACTGCATTCCACTCATTGTTGTAAATACAACGTAACATCCGATCATGATGACATCACCGTGTGCAAAGTTTAACATCTTAGCGATTCCATATACCATCGTATAACCAAGGGCGATGATCGCATAGATGCTGCCAAGGCTGATGCCATTGATTAAATTCGATATGAAGCTCATACCAACACCTCTTGCTTTCTTTTATTCTTCTGCTGTAAGCATTTCAAACCATATAATATCATGTTCTTATACAATTTAAAACACCTGCATTCTTTTCAAAAATGGGACTGCCCTCATACGGACAGTCCCTCCTATCCGGACTTTTGTCTGGAATTACATACCTACATAAACACCGTTTTCGATTTTCACTGCCTTAGGCTGTTTGCTGACTTCACCGGTCTCGCTCCATGTAAGACCTTCGTCACCACCGGTAAGACCCTGAACGTTGATCTCCGGCATTGCTGCTTTTAATGCATCACAGATATCAGATACACTCATATTCGGTTTGATGTCAGCCTTTTCTGCTGCTGCCTTGATCGTGTAGATTGCATCGTATGCATCTGCCGCGAACTGGTTTGGTGTATCTTTGTACTCATCCTTATAGGTACTTACAAACTTGGTTGTTGCATCATCTGTTGCATCTGCTGCGAACGGAGTCAGTAACATTAAGCCTTCTGCTAAGGATGTATCAAAGTTCTCTACAGAAAGGATACCATCCATACCATCACAACCGAAGAACTCAGGATCATATCCCATAGTATCTGCCTGTTTTAAGATGATAGAAGCCTCTGTGTAATAGATCGGAAGGAATACAAGGTCTGCACCTGCATCCTGTGCCTTCTTTAACTGTGTAGAGAAATCAGTCTTAGAATCTGCGGTAAAGGCTTCTTCTGCAACCACTTCAAAGTCCTGATTATCTGCTTCTGCAACGAACTTCTCTTCGATACCGGAAGAGTAAACATCGGAACTATCGTAGATGACAGCGACCTTCTTTGCTAACTTGTTCTCACCAATGTACTGTGCAGATGCTGTACCCTGGTTCGGGTCTGTAAAGCAGATCTGGAATACGTTGTCATTTGCAATAACATCGGTAGATGATGCGGATGGTGTTACCTCAAACATGTTATCTGCTGCTGTCTTATCTACAACTGCTACACAAGGAGCGGTTGTTACAGTACCCATAAGGATCTGCATACCCCAGTCCTTTAAGGTATTGTAAGCATTTACAGACTTCTCTGCATCATGCTGGTCATCCTCGAACTTATACTCGATCTGATATCCGTTGATACCACCTGCTTCATTGATCTCATCGATTGCGATCTGTGCACCGTTTTTAACGGCTGTTCCGTAGATTGCTGCTGCTCCTGTTGTAGGTCCGATTCCACCGATATAGAATGCGTCTTCCTTCTTAGAAGATGATCCACATCCTGCCAGAGTAGAAACTGCCATGGCAGCTACTAATAAAATACTGACTGCTTTTTTCATAATTTTTTCCTCATTTCTGCACACATAATTTGTATTAGATACCTAGCAGGCTTTGTGCCAGGTGCGCGCCAGCACAACCCCGTGTGTGAAGTTCTTCACACTTAATATTGAAAAAAGACGTTCTTAGCCTATCCAGAACGCCTTTATTCCTTGTGCTTATATTACTACATGAAAAAAGTAAAATCAATACTCCTTTTTCGATCCGGGCAGCGTATTTTCTTCTTCTTTCTACCCCTTTATCACATTAAAGTGTTAAATTTCCCTTGATTTTTCTAGGTTGATATATTTTAATATATAACCACAAGTTATATTATTTATTCCAAACTGGTATAGCAATCTTTCTAAAACTGCTCGTAGATAAAGGCCGGTGCACCGGAATCCCTGGTCACCATGAAGTATAACCAGAGTCCGAGCAGAATCAGATAAAAGAAGATCACCTTTCCGAAAAACACAGCCCGTTCCTTATTTTTCACTTTCGTGATAAAACTCATAAATCTTTTCATTGATGTTCACCAGTCCTTTCAAGCCGGGATGCGAACCATCCTCGAAGCTGTATGGTGCATACTCTTCATCCGAAAGATCCAGATAGGATGCACCGTATTTTTCTGCAAGTGCTTTTGTCTTATCATAGATAGCCTGACGCTTTGTGCTATCGTACCCTGTCTCATCATACCAGCATCCATTAAATGGAAGCATCACAACAAGCGGCTGTATCTTCTGCTGCTTACAGATCTTCAAAAAACAGGTAAGATCTTTCGCTTCGGCTGAATCCGCCTTATAGTCCGGCTTTCGGATCTGTCCCTCTTCTGCCAATGACTGATACTTCTTCTTATAGGCCGCATCATACATGCCATATGGGTTATGACCAGCGTATTTTTCTCCCTTCTTTTCTGCCTTTGCCCAGAGTTTTCCCCACTCTAATGGGTCAATGCTTAACTCCTGGCCGGTTTCCTCCTGTCCTGGGATACCGGCAAGTGTCATCTTTGCAAGAAGTCTTGTTTTTGACTTTTCACGGATCAGACCGGTATGCAGATCCTTACGCAGGATCTGATCCGCTGTCAGCTTTTCTCCCATATACCAGTCCACATCCTGTATGATCCGCTGATGCATCAGCTCCTGATTTTTTGTCAGCTTTTTGACACGCTTTATCACATACTGTTTTGTCTTATCCGAGATATACGGATTCTTTAAAAAACTGATAAAATTACTCTCCGAAAACGAATTGCCAAAGGCGGATGCTGACACGCCCTTTTTCTTATACCACTGCGGTGATACAAGAAGCACTACCTTTTTCCCGGATAATTCCTCCGGCATCGAACCTGCGGTGATCGCAGCGATCAGACTCTGATAGCCTGCCTGTCCGACAAATACCGGCTTCATATCTGCATCCTGAAAGATCGTATCTGCGTGAAATCCACTCTTTTGACCATGCTTTAATTCCGAAGAGCCAAGGATCAGCAGGCTGTCTTTTTCCTGCATCAGCTTCCTTAAGCCCTCATTACTGTTAAACTTTGCCTGATCGACCCACGTACCATACCGCAGATTGTAGGATGGCAGATGTGTATTGACATAGACATGTATACACACAACGGTCACTCCAAACAGCACGAGTGCCGCGAGAAATGCTTTGATACTCTTCATGCTCCACCTCTATGCGCGGCTTTTTACCAGTGCAATTATCTTTGCCGGTGTGTTCATATCATCTCTTGTCACCTCAGATGGTGCGATCACGATCCCAAGCTCCTGCTCGATCTTCACTAACAGTTCTGCAAAGCCGAGGGAATCCAAAAGATCCTCTTCGAACAGATCCATTTCCATGTCTTCTCTTACTACATCATCCTCACAGACTTCCTCTAAAATATCTAACAGCTTTTCTTCCATTTTCTCTTCCTCTTTCTTTCACGTTTTCTATTTTCTGCTAATCATTCTCATAACCCATATCTGATTCCCTTTAAACTGCGATCAGATGTCCCGAAAAGATCAAAAATCCAAGCATCACCAGATTGATCGTGACTGCCCATGATACGATCCGATACCATCTCTTTTTCTTATTCCGCTTATAGAACTTCGACTTCTTCTGATAGATCTCCGTACCCGCAAGCAGTACACCATGATAAAGACCATATAATATGTAATGCCATGTCAGTCCATGCCAGAAGCCCATGACAAGCATATTGACCAAAAAGCCCACGGATGCCCCGCTAAGCCTTGTCTTAAACCATTTATGCTTCATCGAGAGCATGACAAACCGCGAAAAGACAAAGTCCCGAAACCACTCCGATAACGAAATATGCCATCTCGCCCAGAAGTCCTTCATATCTGTCGCAAGGAATGGCCTGTTAAAGTTCTCCGGCACACAGATTCCAAGCATATAACCGGTTCCGATTGCCATCAGGCTGTATCCGGCAAAATCGAAGAACATATAAAATCCATATACATACGCATACCCTGCCATCATAGGAACAGTCGGAAGTGTCAGCTTCTGTAACAGCTTATAAAACAGATCCGCAAGAACCATCTTATATGCCAGACCGAGCATGAACTTTTCTAATCCCCGTCCAAACAGTTCCAGATACTCTGCCCTCTGATAGACCTTATGGAAATCCTCCGTAAACCGCCTGCTCCGATCGATCGGGCCGCAGCTGAAAGTCGGAAAGAACAGTAAAAATCCTGCAAAATCAAGCACTCCGACCTCGGTAATGACACCATCATACATCTCTATGATGATCTGTACCACCCGGAAAGTCAGGTAAGAGATCCCGGTAAAGCCAAACCAGTTCATCTCTGCAAGCGGCTTTGTTTCACAGAGCTTACATAAGACCAGCGGCAGAATACTAAGCAGTACAAACAGCCGGTACCGCCATGCACTTCTTCCATGGATCTGCCGTATCCTTGCATAGAGCTGCACCAACAGCAGTTCCAGGGCAAAGTATATGACAAAATAGATCAGTGCCTCCGGTGTCTTGCTTAAGATCACCACTACAACACCGACAGATGCCAGCAGATCCAGCCACCGCAGGGAGCGCTCCATACAGCCGATCACCAGTGCAGTAAGTACAATTCCGGTCAGTAGCACAAAAAATGGCGTGCCGCTAAAAAAACTCATGATACCAGTCCTCCCAGATACTTCCTGTCTACCTTACCATGGTTGTTCATTGGAATGGTATCCAGATAACACACTTTTTTCGGTATCATATAAGAAGGCAAAAACTGTTTTAATCCCTCTTTGATCCCCTTTGCAAATTCGTGATCGGACTGCCCTCCCTTTGTTCCGGTCACAAAAGCGGTCAGGCTGTATACCTTTCCTTCCTTTACGTTCGGGATCACCACCGCATGGTCGATCTGCGGAAGTCTGACCATATTATTCTCAATATCCTCGATCTCGATCCGGTAGCCATGCAGCTTCACCTGAAGATCAATCCTTCCATTATAATAGAGCTGGCCATCGATCAGATAACCGGCATCCCCGGTCTTGTATGCTCTCCAGTTTTTTCCTCCCCGCTCACAGGTCAGAAAAGACTTCTTCGTAAGATCCTCTCTTCCGTAATATCCCACACTTACGGTATCACCGATAATGACGATCTCACCCTGTGTTCCTTCCGCTACGCTGTTTCCGTTTTCATTCCAGATTTCTAACCATGTGCCCGGCTTCGCGCTTCCGACCGGAAGTGACTTTCCTCCTGCCATGGTATCTGCCAATAGTCCATCTGTGATCTCGACATCCGATACCGCAACGGTCGACTCTGTCGGTCCATAGGTATTGATGATCTTTGCATCCGGGAAACGTGCCCTTAAGTTCTCTGCCGTTGCCGTGGTAAGCACCTCTCCACAGAATAAGAATACACGAAGTTCCGGTAACAGTTCCTTCGAAAACTTCTTATCCGACAGACACATATCTGCAAAGGACGGTGTTGATACCCATATATGAAGTCCGCTCTCTGCGAAAAATGCAAACATCTTCGCATAATCCCTCTGCATTTCCTTTGTCATGGTATAAAGTGTTCCTCCACTGGCAAGCGAAGTATACAGATCCATAACAGACAGATCGAAGGAAAACGGTGCCTGATTCATAAAATGTGCCCCTTCTTTTTCCTTACTTGTACTGCCTAAATTTACCGACCAGTCCAGATAATGATTCAGACAATCCGTCGTGATCTGAACTCCCTTTGGCTTTCCGGTACTTCCCGATGTAAATATAATATAGAAAACATCTTCCGGTGATACCTGCCAGCTTCTGTCATAGGATCCGTTCTCTGTCTGAACGATTTCACGGATCTTATGTAATGTCACAATTCTTCCCGCATGTTCAGAAGCAACGACACTGACCTCACCCTCTACCGCAAAAATCAGGCTTGGATGCACGCTTTCGATCGTATCCCTGACACGGCTCTCCGGAATCGAAATATCCTGCGGACAATATGCCCTTCCTGCTTTTACACAGGCAAGGAAACAGACAATCATATATGGATTCTTATGTCCGTATACGATAACCGGTGTCGTTCCCTCCGGGTCGTTCTGCTTCATCCATACTGCAAGGCGGTCGGATGCCGCATCTAGTTCACCATAGGTAAGCGATTCCTGCTCACTCTTTATTGCCATACGCTCCGATTTACTAACTGCTGTCTCGTGGATCTTATCTAGTATGTTCATGTATTCATCTTCTTTCTATCTTCTGTCATAACTTCTACAGCTTTGTCCAAGTGCATTATAGCACAATGATGGCAGAATATTCCTTTTCTTAACAAATCTTAATGATTCTTAAGATTTTCTATCTATGTCGTATGAAAGTCATATCATCTGTTATTCCTCAACGGCAAAAAGGGCATCTGCTATATAACAGATGCCCTCGATATGTCTTGATTTTATTTTGTCATTTCACTTCAAAAATAGTGTGCTTTAGAAGTCTACCTCTGTGTCATAGTAGCAACACTTGAGTAACTTCTCCATCTCTTCCTGACTCGGCTGACGCGGATTCGATCCGGTACATGCATCTAAGATGGCATTGGCTGCGATCTCAGGCAGCCGCTCTAAGAAGACCTCCTCCGGTACAAAACCCTGCTCAGCCGGATAGCTGTCTGCGCCGTAGTTCCTGATACAGTGTGGGATCTTAAGATCATCATTCATCTTACGCAGGTACGCGATGAGCAGTTCTACCTTCTCATCTAAGCTGCTGCCGCCTAAGTTCATGAAGTCTGCGATCTCGCCGTAACGCTTCTTCGCTGTTTCATCCTTCGCATTGAATGCGATTACCTTCGGCAGATACATTGCATTTGCTGCACCATGGATAATGTGTGCACCATAATCTGCAAATGCTGCGCCAGTCTTATGTGCCATCGAATGAACGATGCCAAGCAGTGCATTCGAGAATGCCATTCCTGCAAGACACTGCGCGTTATGCATGTTGTCACGCTTCTCCATATCACCGTTATAGGAACCTACCAGATCTCTCTGGATCATCTTGATTGCATGCAGTGCAAGCGGATCGGTAAAGTCACAGTTCGCAGTGGATACATATGCCTCAATAGCATGTGTCATAGCATCCATTCCGGTATGTGCGACCAGCTTCTGCGGCATAGTCTCTGCCAGATCCGGATCAACGATCGCTACATCCGGTGTGATCTCAAAGTCTGCGATCGGGTACTTAATTCCCTTCTCATAATCAGTAATAATTGAAAATGCAGTTACTTCTGTTGCAGTTCCTGATGTCGAGGAGATTGCACAGAAGTGTGCTTTCTGGCGTAATCTTGGAATACCGAATACCTTACACATATCCTCGAATGTAATATCCGGATACTCATACTTAATCCACATTGCTTTGGCAGCATCGATCGGTGAGCCACCACCCATTGCAACGATCCAGTCAGGCTGGAATTCTTCCATTGCCTTTGCGCCCTTCATAACGGTCTCAACCGATGGGTCAGGCTCGATACCTTCAAACAGCTGAACCTCCATACCGGCTTCCTTCAGATACTGCTCTGCTTTATCTAAGAATCCGAAGCGTTTCATAGAACCGCCGCCAACACAGATCATAGCTTTTTTGCCCTGAAAAGACTTTAAAGCCTCTAATGCACCCTTGCCGTGGTACAAATCTCTTGGTAATGTAAATCTTGCCATTTTGCTACCTCCTAAACTATGTATTATAAGAATTATACCATACATTTTATTTTAGAACAGCTTGTTTATATATTTTTCACAAATATTTTACATTTTCTGAAGAAGCTGCTCCATCCGGGCAGCATCCTCCTCTGTCACCTGTGCACCACTGTAACGTGCCTTTTCATAGAGGTGCAAAAACTCCTCCTGCTCCCCCGAGGTCATCGCATAGAACCATGCCTTTTTCCCCTTAAGCTCTGCCTCATGCTCTCTTAAGAACCGTAGCTGCTCCTTCGGGGTAAGATATTCCGGTGCATAGGCAGACCTGCCCCAGAAGTGGCGCATGCTCCGCTTATA
Source organism: uncultured Lachnospiraceae bacterium (assembly GCA_902782995.1). Taxonomy (GTDB): domain Bacteria; phylum Bacillota; class Clostridia; order Lachnospirales; family Lachnospiraceae; genus Roseburia_C. The sequence continues at coordinate 9,233 of CACZPJ010000126.1, forward strand.
CAGCCTGCGGATTCGCTTTGCCGGACTGCGCCAAGGCACCCGCTCTGCCTGCTGCTCCTTTTTCCTGCGGACTGCCCTCGTGCGGATCGGCTCTGTATATTCTTCAATATCATCTGCCGGCTTCTTTTTCTGATAGAAGAAACGGTATGCCAGCACGAAGATACTGATCACCACAAACAGCAGAAATGCGATTGCAAGCAGGATGCCGCCATAATAGATGATCTTATCAATGATCTTCCCAAGTTCTGAGTCCGGTGTGGTGGGCAGCATATCACCACCTGTCATGTGATCGATGCCCTGCTCGTTCTCCCATTCGGTTGCACGGTTTTCCATGCCATCCGGTGCAAAGGACAGCAGCCACTTTAAAAAGCCCCGGATCGCCTCTAATATCTTTCTGCCAACGCCATCCGGCTGAAACATCGACGCAACCAGAAAGCAGACGCCAAGCAACGCCCCATAAGCAAGCGAGGTCAGACCATTCATCGTACGCAGTCTGCCCAGATCCAGCTTCGTCGACGGTGCATGGTTCCTAATATATGTCTCTGCTTCTGTCAGGTTCCGGTGTATCAGCATACAGATCATCACACCCGCAAAGCACCAGTAGACGATCCCCTGTGCATCTACCTTTTTGGCATACACATCCACCGCCCAGAAAAGAGCTAACAGAATCAGTTGATAGATGCCCGGCTTCTCCAGTAACGCCCAGCCCGGAAAAAGTCGTACCAGCATGGAAAATACGGTCATAAGTATCGCTGCTGCCATAAAAAACGGCTTCGATGATGCCGTCCCAATCCATCCGATCTGTATGCTGCCAATAGAAACTACTGCTGCAAGCAGATGTCCCGCAAGCAGGATCAGGATTCTCCCTGCTGCCCTGCGCATCAGAACCAGCCACATCTGAAGCAGGATCAAAAACACTGCAAACCCCATTCTCTCATCTTCCATGCCAAGCATCGCAAGCAGGGATGCTCCGATCCCATAGAAAAAAAGGATCTGATTGATCATAATTACAATATCTGTCATATGCCACGCTCCATCACAAGATAATCGATCCGTACCTTATCCTTGCAGATCCGTTCGATCTGTAAGGTCTTACCTTCCTCTTCCATATAGCGCATCATCGATGCATGCACCGGTAACAGCCAGTTCTCCTGCCTGTCATCTGCTGCATACTGCGCATATGCCCTTGCAAGCTCATCCGTCGCATTCGTAGAGATCAGAATCGTTGTCAGATTATTATTTCTCTGCATGCTCTCTTTTTCTTCCATAAGCAGCTCTGACATCTTACGGACCGCCCCGCTCGTCCGCATTCTCGCTAACTGGATCAGGCTTTTTTCGATATGTGGGATTCCTGCACCCTCACCGGTACTAACTTCCTGCCCGGATAATACATCCACGCCATTACTTCGGATCGAAACCGGGATTCCCTGCCCGATAAAATCCTCTAACAGATTCCTTGTGATACGGATTCCTTCCTCCATCAATGCTTCATCCAAAAAGACCTCGTCCTGCTGCACATCCAAAAAAATGCAGACCTGCTGGCTCGTCGTATCGTAATACTGGTTGACCATCAGTTCGCCCGTCCGCGCTGAGGACTTCCAGTTGATACGGTGCATCGGATCTGTCGGGGCATATGCACGGATGCCCTTAAAGGCAAACGGATCTTCCATCAGAAACCGTCTGCTGATACATTCTCCATACATCCGCTGAAACACGGCATCCACGGTGCCAAGACGTGATCTTGACGGATAGACTAAAAGGCTCGTCTCATTCTCCTGCTCCTGCAAATGTGTCCGGTTATAGAGCAGATCCGTAACCACCAGATCGATCTTATCTACGATATAATACCCACGCTTTGCTGCCTTCACATGCAGGATTCGTGTCACGCGCTGATACGGCATGACGCAGATTCCGTCATTTCTATACTGTCTATCGGTACGCTTTGCACTGCCCTGCTCGGTGAATTCCAGACTTCGGTCTAATTGATACTTGACGGTTAAGGTTAACAGCGGCAGCAGCTTCCGGTTCTCGATCTGCTCCCTTATCGTAACCATATCGCCTTCGCTTACCTGCCCTTGTCCGAATTCCACATGAGCCGTCAGATGACGCGTCCAGCAAAGTGCATATAAAACTGTGATCAGATAGAAGGCAGCCGCCATGATCAAACATAAAATAATTAATGCCATTGCCTTCTCCTATACACGCTTCGTCCATTCTTCCGTCGGTACTTCAACCTGCTGCAGAATCGCCTCGATCTGCTGCGTTGCTGCCTGCGTCCGGTACATGCTGCCATCTAACACGATACGATGTGCAAGTACCGGAACTGCCAGCTTTTTCACATCCTCCGGCACGACATAATCTCTTCCGGCAACCATCGCATATGCCTGTACCGCACGCATCAGCGCAAGCGTTCCCCTGACGCTTACCCCTACACGGATGGCACTGCTTTTTCTCGTTCCAATGCAGATATTCTGTAAATATCTTAAAAGCTCCGGGTGGATATAGACTTCGTGGTACTGCTTCTGCATATGCACCAGCTCTTCTCTGGTCATTACTGCTCCGATCTCCTGAAGCGGTTCGGATCTCATATAACGCTGCAGGATCGCCTGCTCCTCCTCCTCTTCGATCGCTCCCATGGACAGCTTCATCAAAAAACGGTCTAACTGTGCCTCCGGAAGCGGAAATGTTCCGGCTGTCTCAAGCGGATTCTGTGTTGCGATCACAAAAAACGGCTGTTCTAATCTTCGTGTAACACCATCGACCGTTACCTGCTTTTCTTCCATACACTCTAACAGACTCGCCTGTGTACGCGGTGTCGCACGGTTGATCTCATCTGCCAGCAATACGTTTGTAAATACCGGTCCCGGATGGAATTCAAACGCATTGCTTTTCTGATTAAAAATATTCAGTCCGGTCACATCGGACGGTAACAGATCCGGTGTCATCTGCACACGCGCATAGGATACGTCTAAGGAACGCGCCAGTGCTTTTGCAAGCATCGTCTTACCGGTTCCCGGCATATCCTCTAACAGCACATGGCCGCCTGCAACCATTGCCGTGAGCACCAGTTCGATCACTTCACCCTTTCCGATGATGACCTTTTCCATGTTTTCTTTTACCCTTGTCAATCCTGTCTCCATGTTATGCTTCCCCCTGCTTCTGCCTTTTGTCGATTCTTCTATTATACAGGATTTCACAGACATCTAAAAGCACAAATAAAAGTTTGCTATGCATATTTTTCGACAATCTTCCACATCCTTACTGTGTAATATTTAGCATAAGGTGGTGATAAACATGAGTATTCTGCATGATGAATCGATTCCTGTCGGTTTCGGCTTGGGACTTGCCATGAATCTTGATGCAATGGATCATTTTTCACGTCTGTCCGAAGCAGAGAAGGAAGAATTATTAAACCGGGCAAGAGACGCCAGATCCAAGCATGATATGGACTGTATTATCGACGAACTCCGGTAATTTACAAACTATCGTTAACGGATAAGTAAAAAGAAGATATTACGAACAGGCTTGCTGTTTGTAATATCTTCTTTTGTCACTTAAGAAAGTCCTCGATCCGCTTTTACACCATCAATCGCTTTCCCGGATATTCCCCTGTTTTATATGCTCCCGGATGATCTGATCGGTCACTTCATACAGCTTCTTCGAACCAAGACTCGTCTTGCTCTGTCTGCCATATACCTGATCTGCATTCACCTGATGTTCCCTCCAGTCACCGCCGCCATTGCTGTTGTTTAACATCAGCGGCTGTAAATTGTCCATCGCATGTGCAAACTTTGATTCCGCAGTCTGGAATTCCTCGAACTCATCGAAAAGTCCGATCAATTCCTTTTTCTGATCCTCCGGCAGCAACGAGAAGATACGTTCCTTTGCTGCATCCTCTCTTGCCTTCTGTGTGGTCAGTCCCTTGGCATCATATGCATAGGTATCACCCGCATCGATCTCTACGATGTCATGGATCAGACACATCAGCATAACCTTGCCGATGTCAACTTCTTCATTCGAATACTCTCGTAACAGATATGCCATGATCGCCATATGCCAGGCATGCTCCGCATCATTTTCCCGTCTGCCATGTCCGGATAAATGTGTCTGTCTTAAGATATTCTTCTCCTTGTCAATCTCTAATGCAAATGCAAGCTGTTTTTCTAATCGTTCATCCATATTCATCACTATGCCTTCTTTATTTTACGACTATCCTGATCTTTTTCGTTGCTTTTCCATAGGTTGATGTTTCTTTTGCCGTTACCGTTATCTCATAGATACCGGCTTTTGCACCCTTTTTCACCGTGATCTTTCCCTTGCTGCTTACCGTTACATACTTCCGGTTTCCTTTGGTCAGCTTATAACTGCGGGCTGTTTTTGCTTTCGCATTGATATGATAGGTTCTTGCCTTTTTCATAAGGTCACGCTTCTTGAGTGTAACCTGCTTCGATACCCGCTTATCTACCGTGATCGTCTGCTTCTTTAATTTTGCAAGCGTCTGTTTCTTTGTCTTCTTACATACTTTACAGGTAAATACCTTCTCACCCTTTTTACCCAGCGTAGGCTTTTTCGTGATCTTTCCCGAATCGTATGTGTGCTTTCCGGTTGCTTTTACAACCTTCTGCGCCTTTATGACTTTCTTACAGACCGCGCAGTGGCTTCCCTCTGTCTTACCGCTCTTATTGCAGGTTGCCTTTACCGCCTTGTCCGTCACTACGGTATGACCCTTTGCCGGGATATAACTGCCCTCCTGCAAAACAGCATTACAGCCCGGACAATACAGACTTTCCGATGTGCCGGCTGTTGTACAGGTTGCAGCAACTCCGCCCTTTTCTACACCTGTCTGATGTGAGACCTTAACAGGGATCAGATAGCTTCTTCCCTGCGCCGTCAGGACCAGGTCACATGTTCCCGGCTTTTTCGCAACGATTCCATTCTGATTGCTCGTTGCACAATCTTCTGCCGTCACTTTGCCATCCGTATACAGTCCGACCTGATAGCCCTCGAGCGGAACCGTAAAATACGATCTCGTACTACAGCTTCCATTCAGATTGAAGGTACTTTTGATCACAAACCGGATTCCAAGATTATGGATGGATCTGGTTTGCCCACACTTTAAAGAAATCTGTTTTGGCGCATTTTCCGACAGGGTAATATAATCCTTACGGATATCGACGGAAACTGTCCGGTTCTGATCGACTGCTGCGGTTTCCTCGCCACTGCACAGATAGGTACTGAATTCCTGTACCCAGAAATCAACGCCCTGATACTTCACATGACCGATTCCGACAGATTTAAACGTACCGCTGAGCATATTTCTTCTATGACCCTGATTTTCATAATTCTGATTTTCCTCTGCCCAGCCACGGAACACGGCTTCCTCTGAAGTATATCCAAAGGCAATATTTTCTCCATATCCCCTCGCTGAATATGCATTTTCCGCATATGCAGTCTGACAGCTTTCTCCATTCGGCCGCAAATGTCCATAGGCAACTGCAAGCTCTGCCGCTCTCGCCATGGCTACTTTTTCTAACCGGTAATCGTAGCTTAGCCCGTTCAGCCCGGATACCGGAAGCTTCTGCGAATTATCATTGTTCCAGTACCATGCATCTGATCCGGTCCGCAGCCTGTTAATTCTCTCCAGCATGCTTCTCGCCTCTGTCTGTCCGTATGTGATCTCAATATCCGTTGTAAAAATATCATCTGACGTACTTTTCTCATACGGCTTATAGATATAAATATCACATTTTCCGGTTCCGACGTACTTGATTCCGTCACTGTTATATGTGCCTGTTCCGGTTATAACAACTGCTCCGGTTCCAACCTCTGTCGTATTTTCATAGGTCAGCGTATAATCGATCCCCTCTTTCAGTACAACATCGTTGACCGTAACCGTTACTTCCGGGCGATAGGCAGATCCATTATAGTATGCCCCGGCGCATCGACCTTTACATTTTTATCGCTGATCGAATAGATCTGATAATAATTCCCCCATACCGGCTCTTTTGTATAGGTTAACTTAGACAGATCCACATGCATCACCGGTCTGACTCCAAGTACAGCGGTACAATCTAAGGTTGTGCCGCTAGGAGCAACAATACCTCCCCATACCTGTCCTGAATACGGACTGCCCTTAACATGATAGACATCTCCTGCCTGTGATGGCATCATATAATAATCAACCCCTACATTTTTTGTGGTATCGGATTTCCTTGCACACTGTGAAAAACCATATTGATTATTAAGCGAATCCCTATAGGAAAGAAGATAGATCTTATCCTCTGTGTCCTGACCTTTGTCTGCATTTTCCCTAAGACCTGCATACTCATAGATTTCTTCATTCTCATTTTTTACATGTGTCGTTTTGATTGCCTCCTGCTCTTCATCCGAAAATGCTGCTTCATAAAAGTCCTCATTCAGCCATTTTCTCAGCGAACAGTTATACCACGCATATAGCAGTGCCTCCTCATCCGACAGCTTCCGCGGCGAATCAACATACGCCTTTTGATCCACAATATCCTCGCTTATTACCATGGCATCCGTACCATCCACCGAAAGTACCCGCCAGGTGATCGGCTTGCCATTGTAGTTACCAAATGTTATCTGATCGTACTCGACCGTATCGATTCCTACCTTTTCACTGGTAACGGAAAGTGGTGCAGAAAGCATCGCCGTATTGATCCGGATCGCCGGACGCACCCCATCCCAAGGCTTGCTGGCATTTGCTACGTCTCCTGTACAATCTATCCGGTTGCTCCACTGCTTATCTCCGGCAGTCCGAAGCCGGTATCCTGCATAATAGTATTCCGGAAGAGACCCGGTCATCTCCCCGCCTACAAAACTAAAATTACGAAACTGTGTCCTAAAATAGTCAGTACACTGCGCCATTAACAGCTCATCATCCGGCATATACCGCTTCGCCTCATCTAAAGACAGTGCAAATACCTTATCCCTGGTCGTATCCTCCGGATCAGAGGATGTGCTGTCTGAAAGCTCACATTCCACAAGTGCTCCCTGTTCCTCACTGTTAAATGCCGTCGTAATAAAACTGCTATTCATGATCTGCCGCATGGAACTGTTCTTCCATTTACTGTCCGATCCGTGTTCCGCGGCATAATAAAGTACCTTGTCTGAAACCAGAAACAGCTCATCGCCATCCTTCTCTAGAATCCGCCACCGTACCGGTGTCTTTTCATCGTTCTCATCTGCCTTGCCATCACCATTCGTATCTTCCTGATAGAAGTTACCAAATTCCACATACTCGACATCTGCACAATAGCTGACTCTCGGGCTGCTGATCTCCTGACCTGTGCTCTCTGCGGCCTGCACTGCCTGCGCGCCTAATATGCCGCTTCCTGTCATTGCTGCCGGTGCGCTTACCATTGCAAGTGCCGATAGAAACATACCGGTTAAAATTCTTCTTATTTTCATCAAATCTCTTCCCTCTTATGTAAAAAATGCGTTTGTAATAATTATACCATCTTCCATACAAAATAGCACGCTCAAAACGCTTCTGTCTGCACAAAAAAAGAGTGCCGGATGATCAGCACTCTCAAAGTACGGGCAACAGGACTTGAACCTGCACGGTCTCCCACTAGAACCTAAATCTAGCGCGTCTGCCAATTCCGCCACGCCCGCATATACCATGCAGATGATATTCCGTACACACTGTGAACGGAATATCACCACAATCAGCACAGCTAAAATAATATAATAAGTCACATAACTATGTCAAGCATTTTTCTGCATATAGTAAGACTGTCCGGCAATCCCTTCTGACAGATAATCCGCGATCTTCACTGCCTGCTGCTCTAAGGCATCGAAGGTTGCAATGTCATCTGCATATTCGCCTGCCAGCCGCGCAACAACACCGCGCTTGGTCAGCATCAGATACTCTCCAAGGGCTTCTTCTAATTCCTTGCTGTCATAATTCACATTCAGGTTGCTCAACATCGCTGCTATTGTCTTTACCTGCTCTTCTAACTGCGTTTCTAATTCGTCGGTCTGCTCGGTCTTACCTTCTTTTACAAGCAGCACCAGTTCTGAAAGACGATCGGTAAAGGTCATAAGCTCCTGCTGCAGCCCGGCAGTCATGTCTGCCGGATAGAATCTGCCGAAAATGTCTGCCATCGCAGCCGGTATCTGCTCTAATCTGCTTCGGATCTCGCCCTGATTGCCGGCATCCTCTGTCACCGCATCCACATACATCCTCGTCCAATACGCTAGCTGCGTCCATGCCATCCGAAAGTCCTGATTCAGCTCCATCTCGTCCGCGAGGCGTTTCGGCGGTTCATTTGCCTCCTCCACACATACCTCGATCGTACTGCCGATCTGAAGATTATATGGATTGATCATCGGATTCCGCATCAGAATATCCGGTACATTGGTACGATGCATCTTTGCGATCCGGTAGATGGTATCTCCCGGCTTTACCGTGTGTGTAATGGTTCTTGCACAATACATATTCCTGTATCCCTGCACATTTTATTTTATTATATGCAGCCTGCACCCATCTGACACAGTGGTTATTTTAAGATATACTCCATCTGCGTTTCCTTCGGCTTTAATCCCATCTTCTCGTAGAACTTTCTTGCATTGTCGTTGCCTTCCCAGACATTGAGTGTCACTTCGTAGCAGCCAAGATGCACCGCCTCACTTTTTACATATTCAAAAAGCTGCTGTCCGACATGCATCCCGCGCGTACCCGCATCTACACACAGATCATCGATAAACATGGACAAAAACGGCACCATATTGTTCGAAAACGGCTGCTCCTTCAATGCACAGAATGCATAGCCAATGACATGATCCTCCTCATCTACTGCAACATAGACCGGCTTTTTGTCATCGGCAAACATCTCCACTAATTCTTCCCTTGTATACTTGGTTGTTCCCGGCACAAAGATGTCCGGACGGATTCCTGCATGTAACTCTAAGACCTGTGAAAGCAGGTCTGTTACCTTTTCAATGTCTTTTTCCTTTGCTCTTCTGATCGTCATATTTATTAATCCTCTTTTCTGCACACGTTTTTTGTGCATATTACTCGTGTGTGAAAATCTATTTTCACACTAGCCTCCATTTCTGCGCACAATAATTGCGCATATCACTCGTGTGTAAAAAATCTTATTTTTCACACGAAGTTCCGTTTCATGCACCTATAAAAGACTGCCAAGCAGTCGGATGTCTTCCTCTGTAGTTGACCAGCTTGTTGCAAACCGTACCACCGTATGCGTATCATCATACGTCTCCCAGGAACTGAACTCCACATGCTCTGCGAGCTCCTGCATTTTCGCATTCTCTAAGATCAGAAACTGCTGGTTCGTCGGTGATTCCATAAAAAAGGAATACCCCTTCTCTCGAAACAGTTCCTTTAACTTTTCCGCCATCCGGATCGCATGCTCACTGATCTTCCAATACAGATCATTTGAAAACAGCGTATCAAACTGGATCCCCAGCAATCTTCCTTTTGCGAGCAATGCTCCATGTTGCTTGATCTGTGTCATAAAATGCTTCGGTGCTGCATTTCCCGGAAATACAACCGCCTCTCCGCACAGTGCGCCCACCTTTGTCCCACCGATATAAAGGGCATCACAAAGTCCTGCTATCTCCTGCAGCGTAAGATCGTTCTGCGCGCTCATCAATCCATAACCAAGCCTTGCGCCATCTAAATATAACTGAAGTTCATACTGCTTACACACCTTGGCAATCGCTGTCAGTTCTGCCTTCGAATATAACGTACCATACTCGGTCGGAAAGGACAGATACACCATGCCCGGATACACCATATGCTCCTGATTGCCATCTGCGGTAAAAATCTTCATATATTCTGCAATCGCATCCGCAGTCAGCTTCCCATTTACGCCATCTAATTCTAACACCTTATGACCGGTGTACTCGATCGCGCCTGCCTCATGAATACTCACATGCCCGGTCTTTGCTGCAATCACCCCTTCATAAGGCGCAAGCATCGTACTGATCACAACCTGATTGGTCTGCGTTCCTCCCACCAGAAAATATACCTCTGCATCCGGACAGCCGCATGCCGCCCGGATCTTTTGTCTGGCACTTTCACAATACGGATCTGTTCCGTAACCGGATAAATTCTCCAGATTCGTCTCTGTCAGTCTCCGTATCACATCCGGGTGTGCCCCTGCTATATAATCACCTGCAAACGATAACATAGGAACCTCCATACTTGTTACTTTCTTTATCATTCTACCATATTTACTATGTCTCCGTGAAATTCAATTCTATTTTTTCTTGTATTTCAGGTGGTAAATCTTTTACCTGCTCTACGTTTCCAAACATTAACTCATTATATTTTCTTTCCCCCGTGTTCTTTTTGAATATATGTGTCACATCATATAAACGGTCAAATTTACTGCTTTCTATTTCTTCAATCCGAAAAGAATATGGTATCATACAATTACTTTTCAGATTACCTGCATCATCTGTATCATTACCTAAACATATCACAAACTTTAAATTTGTTATTCCTATTGCATATGTAAATGTCATTGTCACTATATCAGTTGCTACCACGACATTATCATGTGTTATTTCATGTAAAT
>CACZPJ010000127.1 GCA_902782995.1 uncultured Lachnospiraceae bacterium
AGAAAGGTAGGAAAAAACCATGAAGACATTTTCCATAACGGATATCGGACAGCGTCGGGAAATGAATCAGGACTATGTATATACGTCTGAGAAGCCGGTTGGAAATCTTCCAAACCTTTTTATCGTAGCAGATGGGATGGGAGGACATAATGCCGGAGATTATGCTTCGAAGTATACGGTTGAGACGATCGTAGATGTCGCATCGAAGTCGAAACTTACCGAACCGATCGCTATCTTAGATGAGGCGATCCAGACAGCAAACCATATGCTGATCGATCGTGCGAATGAGAATCCACAGATGAAGGGAATGGGAACAACAGTAGTTGCCCTGACGATTCTTGACTCCCATCTTGTTATTGCAAATGTAGGTGACAGCAGACTTTATGTTGTAAACCAGGAGATACAGCAGATCACAAGAGATCATTCTCTGGTAGAAGAGATGGTCCGTCTCGGGGAACTCGATAAGGAGATCGCAAGAGAGCATCCGGATAAGAATATCATTACAAGAGCCATTGGCGCGGTTGCTGAGGTGGATATTGATTTCTTTGAGGTTGACGTAGAGCAGGGAGACTGCATCCTGATGTGTTCCGATGGATTGACGAACATGATCGAGGATGAAGATATCCGTGCGATCATCATGAGCCAGCGGGATGTGGCAGAGCAGGCAGAGAAGCTTGTGGATACCGCCAACCGCAATGGCGGCAGGGATAATATTACAGTCATTGTGATCCACCCGTTTGAATAATAAGAGATTGAAGATTGAAAAGAGAGGAAATGCGACTGCATAGGTGTAGAGATGTTAACAGAAGGAATGTTTATAGCAGATAGATATGAAATATTAGGGAAGATCGGTGCAGGTGGAATGTCCGATGTCTATAAGGCAAAGGATCATGTGCTTGGACGTTTCGTAGCGATCAAGGTTTTAAAACAGGAATTTAGCGAGGATGTGAACTTTGTTACGAAGTTCCGTACAGAGGCACAGTCCGCAGGTGGATTAGAGCATCCGAATATCGTCAATATTTATGATGTAGGCAGCGAAGACGGCATGCACTATATCGTAATGGAATATGTAGAGGGAATCACCTTAAAGACCTATATCGAGAAAAAGGGACAGCTCTCGTTTAAAGAAGCAATCAGTATTGCGATCCAGGTGGGACGTGGTATCGAAGCGGCACATAATAAGCATATTGTACACCGGGACATCAAGCCACAGAATATTATGATCTCGACGGAAGGAAAGGTGAAGGTGACAGACTTTGGTATTGCCAGGGCTGCAACCTCGAATACGATCAATTCCGATGTGATGGGTTCTGTACACTATGCATCCCCGGAACAGGCAAGAAACGGCTTCGTAGATGGCAAGAGTGATATTTATTCCCTTGGTATCGTGATGTATGAGATGGTAACCGGACGTGTTCCGTTTGACGGGGATACCACGGTTGCGGTTGCGATCCAGCACTTACAGGAAGAGATGGTAGCTCCAAGTGCCTATGCACCGGATCTGCCGATCAGCTTAGAGAAGATTATTTTAAAATGTACCCAGAAGAATCCGGACAGACGTTATCAGGATATGGGCGAGCTGTTACTGGATCTGAAGAAGGCACTGATTAGTCCGAATGAAGACTTTGTTACCATGGTTCCATTGAGCAACCAGGATAAGACGAGAGTGATCGGCGATGATGAGCTTGCACAGATCAACGAGAAGACCGGCCGTGTACAGCTTAAGGATACTGATTATGAGGAAGAGGATGACGAAGAGGAAGAAGAGGACGAGGAAGCAGAGGATGAAGATGGCATCCTGAATCCGAAGATGGAAAAGGCCGTTACCATTATGGGAATTGCGGCAGCCGTCATCATTATCGGAATCATTATCTTTATCGTTGGAAATCTCTTTGGCGTATTTAAGTTTGGTTCAAGCAAGAATCCAAGTACAGAGACCGAGACACAGACAGAAACAGAGACCGAGACTTCTACTACGAAGAGTGAAGGACAGAAGGTTACAATGGTCGATGTTACCAATATGACATTAGACGAAGCAAAGGCAGCCTTAGAGAAGATCGGACTTTCCGTTGTCCAGGATGGAACAACTTCCTCCGATACGATCGAGGAGAACAAGATCGTAACCCAGAGTGTAGAAAAGGACACACAGGTTGCAAAGGGTACGACGGTAAAGGTTACCTTAAGCAGTGGTGCCGGAACGATCGCTATCCCGGATGTGAAGAATATTTCTTCCACAGAGGCACAGCAGAAGCTGACTTCACAGGGATTCGTTGTTTCTACCGACTATGATTACAGTGATACCGTACAGCAGGATTATGTCATTTCCATGAATCCGGAGGCAGGTACCGCAGCGAAAAAGGGTGATACCGTAACTCTGATCTTAAGCAGAGGAACCGCACCGGTACAGGTACCGGATGTGTTAAATAAGCCACAGGCAGATGCACAGAATGAACTCTCCGCAGCAGGACTGAGTGTATCGGTGGCTTCGAGTGAATACAACGATACCGTTGCAGAAGGCTGTGTAATCAGCCAGAGTATCGTAGGCGGTAAGGTGGTAGACCGTGGTACGAGTATCAGTATCACCGTGAGTCTTGGTAAGAAGTCTGTATATTATACCTGCAGCAAGACGATCGAGATCCCGGATGATGGCAACGAATATACGAAGGTGGACATCGTTCTTACCGACGATAATGGCAATACCTTAAACAGCCAGTCCTCCGCGGTAGATGACAGCACACCGTCCTTTAGTTATCGTGTAACCGATATTCCGGATATCAGCTCCGGTACGTTAAAGGTTACGTGGTCTTATGTGGATGAGGATGGAGAAACACAGACAACCGAATCCAGTGAGAAAGTCACATTTACACAACAGTAAGAGGGATACATGCAAGGAAAGATTGTAAAGGGAATTTCCGGGTTCTACTACGTTCATGTAGTGGAATCCGGAATTTATGAATGTAAAGCAAAAGGCGCGTTCCGCAACCGGAAGATCAAGCCGCTTGTGGGGGATGACGTGCAGATCGACATTATCGATGAAGAGAAAAAGAAGGGCAATATCATAGAGATACTTCCGCGCAGGAACGAACTGATCCGTCCGGCAGTATCGAATATCGACCAGGCACTTCTTATTTTTGCAGCAGAAAGTCCAAAGCCGAATTTTAATCTGTTAGACCGGTTCCTGATTCTGATGCAGTATCAGAATGTACCGGTCATTCTCTGTTTTAACAAGTGTGAGCTTGTAGAGGAAGCGGAGCGTGAAAGGTTAAGGAATATCTATCAGTCCTGTGGATGTGAGATCCTTTTTACCAGTGCAAAGGGAAAAGTGGGGATTGAGGAGTTAAAGCAGCATCTGTATGGAAAGACAACCTCTGTTGCGGGTCCTTCCGGTGTCGGAAAGTCATCCCTGATCAACTGTATCTCTTCAAAGGTGCAGATGGAAACGGGTGAGATCAGCAAGAAGATCGAGCGTGGAAAGCATACGACCAGACATTCGCAGTTAATCCATATTGCAGAGGATACTTATATCATGGATACACCGGGATTTAGTTCGCTTTATATTCCGGGCTTTGAAAAAGAAGAACTGTCACAGTATTACCCGGAGTTCGTAACCTGCGAACCATATTGTAGATTCCAGGGATGTGCGCACATCAGTGAACCGGATTGTGCGGTAAAACAGGCAGTCGAAGAAGGGAAGATCCATCCACTGCGGTATGAGAACTACTGCATTCTATACGAAGAGTTAAAGCAGGGAGAACGCAATTATTCCAAAGGACGCAGCTTTGGGAAAAATGAATGATACGAAGATGAGAGGAAAAGAGAATGAATTGTTTATCACCATCAATTTTATCCGCTGATTTTGCAAGCCTTGGAGAACAGGTCAGACAGTTAGATGCAGCAGGCGCACAGTATGTCCATATCGATGTGATGGATGGCATGTTTGTACCAAGTATTTCGTTTGGCATGCCGGTTATGAAGTCGATCCGCAGCCATACAGACCGTATTTTTGATGTACATCTGATGATACAGGAGCCGGGGCGTTACATTGATGACTTTGTGGAATGTGGTGCAGATCTGATCACCGTTCATGCAGAAGCATGCTGCCACTTAGACCGTACGATCGAAGCGATCAAGGAAAAGGGCATCATTGCCGGTGTCGCACTTAATCCGGCAACTCCATTGTCGGCAATCGAATACGTTCTTCCGAAGGTCGATATGGTGCTTATCATGACAGTCAACCCGGGATTCGGAGGACAGAAGCTGATTCCATATACCATTGATAAGGTACGTGACTTAAAGCAGATGATCGATCAAAAGGGCTTAAAGACGGACATCGAAGTAGATGGCGGCATTAATCTTGATAATGTCACAGAAGTCATGGAGGCAGGTGCGAATATTATCGTAGCAGGAAGTGCTGTCTTTAAGGGAAATCTGGAAGAGAATGTGCAGGGATTCCTGTCACAGATGCAGCCATAGCAGCATCGAAGGAGCATAGAACCGGGGGTCGTGTGAAAAGACTTTTCACACGCAGGAATGGAGATTAGAATGAGAACAATGATTTTTAGTGGCGGTCAGATCGACCTGCCATTTGCTAAGGCATATATGGAAGAGATAAAGCCGGAGTATGTGATCGCAGCAGATTCCGGCATGGAGATGTGCAGATCACTTGGGATCACACCGGATTGTATCGTGGGGGATTTCGATTCGGTATCAGAGGATGTGCTTGCCTATTATCACACCATGCCACAGATCTTATGGAAGCAGTTTCGGCCGGAGAAGGATGAAACGGATACCGAGCTGGCACTTCGGACATCGTTTGAACATGGTGCAACCGAGTTACATCTGCTTGGTGCAACCGGAAGCAGGTTAGACCATGTGCTTGCGAATATCCAGCTTCTGCACAAGGCATTGATCCGTGGCATTCCGGCATATATTGTAGATACGAATAACCGGATCAGCCTGATCGATGAGAAAAGAGAGTTAGAGAAGAAAACACAGTATGGAAAGTATGTTTCTCTTTTACCACTGACTACAACAGTGGAGAAGATCACACTGACCGGATTTAAGTATCCGTTAGACCGTGCGACCCTGCATAGCGATGATTCGCTTGGGATCAGCAATGAGATCACGGAGGATATGGCTGTGATAGAATTGGAAGAGGGGATTGCGATCCTGATAGAGTCGAAGGATTAAGAACAGGTCAAAATGCAGGAAATGTGTGAAATGGAGAAGGCGATGGATACACATAAGAAGAATGCAGGTTACGTGATAACAGTTCTGGTCATTGGAATCTGCCTGAATCTGTCCGGAAAATGGGCAGCGGCTGCATTGGATCTTCCACTGTGGTTCGATGCGATTGGAACATGTTTTAGCGCATGTCTGCTCGGGCCGGTTTACGGTGCAGCATGCGGAGTGACAAACAACCTGATCTACGGGATTTTTCATCCGGTATCAATGGTTTATAGTGCAACAAGCGCGGCGGTAGGAGCAATCGTAGGAATCCGTATGCAAAAGGGGAAAATGTCGCATTTATTCGATGCCATGACAACCAGTATCATGGTTGCTTTTGCATCAACAGTGGTCTCGACACCACTGAATCTGCTTTTCTGGGAAGGATTCATTGGAAATGCATGGGGCGATACCTTATACTGGGGCTTATGTGACCGTGGAATCTGGCAGATACTTGCAGCAGTCATTGGAGAACTTTTTGTAGACTTTCCGGACAAGATCATCGTTGTTCTGATTGTTTATCTGATCCTGCATGCTAAGGAATGGCGGAAGAAAAAGGTACATGCAGAATCCCTGTACGCGGGTCTTTTTGTTTTTTGTTCGATCGTATTTTTTGAGATCGCCGTACAGGAAGTTGCGATCGGCAACAATGGCTGGTTTAAGGCATATCTGGTCTTTGTCTGTGTGCTGGGAGTGATCTATCTGACCTGGCTTGCAACCGTGATCCACAGTCGTAAGATCATTGAAAAACAGCAGCGGGAGATCGCATTTGCAAAAAGACAGGCGGAGATGGGCAATCAGACCATTCTTGCAATTGCCAAAACCGTGGATGCCAAGGATGGCAGAACCAGCCAGCATGCGGCGCGTGTCTCGGAGTATTCCGTACTCATTGCCAAGGCATTAGGCTGGGGAGAAGCAGAATGTGAGAATCTGCGTCAGATCGCACTGCTTCATGATATCGGAAAAATCGGAATACCGGATGCAATCTTAAATAAGCCGGATCGGCTGACAGAGGAAGAATACCGGATCATGAAGAGCCATGTAGAGATCGGGGCTGAGATCCTTAAGGATTTTACGCTGGTGAAAAATGTGGCAGATGGTGTAAAATACCACCATGAGAAGTATGACGGAAGTGGATATCCAAAGGGCTTAAAGGGAGAAGAGATTCCACTGAATGCAAGGATTATCGGGATCGCAGATGCATTTGATGCCATGTCCTTTAACCGTGTCTACCGGGAACATTTAGACCAGAAAACCGTGATTAAGGAGTTAGAAAAGGGAAGGGGGACACAGTTTGATCCTCATCTGACCGATGTATTTTTGGAACTGATCCGAAACGGAAGTGTAAGCTGTGACATACAGACGACAAAACAGTCTGCACCATAACCAGTCAGAGCGCATAGAATAGTCAGAAGGGAAGAAGAGGCTGTTCTATGCGCTTTTGTGATTTATGCCAGAAGGAAGTCATTAACGTTGCGGACTGCAGGTGTATCGGAAATGTTGCAGATCTTGAGATCGATGAATGCTCCGGCTGTATCCGTGCATTGATTGTCCCGGAATGTGGACATTTTTTTGGTCTGTTTGGACCGGGTGTGGAATATATTATTCCATGGAAGCGGATCGTAAAGATCGGACCGGACATTATTCTGGTGGATGTCTGCCTGAAGGATGTCAGGGGCAAGCATCCGTAATCCTACATATATCTTGTAGTTAGCGTCTGGTAATTCGGGAAAAAATACTATATTGTGTGTATTCTGATATTGACAGTGAAAATGGAAATAGTTATACTGAAAAAATGGTGTAGTGGATTTCTAGGATAAGAAGATCAGACAGGGAGAAACGAAGATGAAGTGTCCGTTTTGCAGCAGTGAGAATACAAGAGTAATTGATTCAAGACCGGCAGATGATAATAACTCCATCCGCCGCAGAAGATTATGTGATGATTGTGGAAAACGTTTTACAACATATGAAAAGGTAGAGACCATTCCGTTGATCGTGATCAAGAAAGATAACAACAGGGAACAGTATGACCGCTCGAAGATCGAAGCGGGTGTATTGCGTGCATGCCATAAGCGTCCGGTATCCGTCAACCAGATCAACCAGTTAGTTGACGATGTGGAGACAGAGATTTTTAACCGTGAAGAAAAAGAGAT
>CACZPJ010000128.1 GCA_902782995.1 uncultured Lachnospiraceae bacterium
AAAATAGAAAAAATCATACAAAGAAACGCCAAAACCGACATTTGCCGGAGTTGGCGTTTCTTATTAGGGACTTATTTTACAGCCCCTTATTCTATACTTACCTATACTTCTTTTTTATTTTTTCTTATCACAGTTTTTCTTCCATTTGAAATACTCTGCGTCAAGATCTACGGTGATCTTTGGCTTTTCGATCTCCTTTGGCAGCGGATCGGTCAGATCCGCGCTCTCTAACTCAGCTTCCTGTTCTAAGGCTTTTCCAATCTTCTCGAAATATTCCGGATTGACCTTGATCTCTGTCTTACGATCCTCGTAACGGGCTTTTTCACGCTGTTTTTCTAAGGTGTAAGCATCCTTGCCTTCTTCCTTTTCCCGCTTTTCCTTCTCGAGTTCCTTGTTGCGGTCTTCGATGATCTTTAAGTATTTCTCCGTATCCACCATATCCTGTAACTGGCTCTTTAACTCAGACTGGTTCTCACGGATAATATCGCGGCGCAGCTTCATCTCATTTTCTGTTTTCTCTAACAGCTCATGGATCGAACCGGCTGCTTCCTTGACAATATCCTGTACCCTTGTCAGTGCCTCATCCGTATAGAGCACCGATGCTGCATAAACATCCTCTGCATTTCTGCTTGCATTCCAGATGATCTTATCGCCACGCTTTTTCGCCTCACGGTCTGCCTTGTCCCGGCTCTGCTGCGTGATCTCATAATCATCCATCATCTCGTAGATACAGTTATTCAAAAGACTTAACTGTTCGAACATTTTCTGTTTCTCTACAATGATCTTACTTCCTGTCTTATCGTATGGCTCACTCCGGGATATTAATACATGAATATCCCGCAATACTCTTTCCAGCTTATCCTGCGTGCTCACGGCTGCACTCCTCTCTTCTATCTTCTCTGTTATCCTTTAATGTAGCGGATATTGTAGGAATCCCGTTCTACCAGTCCAAACGGTTCCGGTCTCTCTCCGATATTCTCCAATGCTTCTACGACCGTATCCACGTCCTCCTCTGCGACAACAAAAAGCATTCCATACCCCATGTTAAAGGTCTCCCGCATCTGTTCATCACTGATATTTCCATCCTTGTGTAACATCTCATAGAGCGGCATCATACTCGAAGTACGAAGCTTTAACACTGCGCCTGCCTGATGACGTAAAAGTCTGCGTGCTGCACGGTCTAATCCTCCCTGTGCCACCGGCACACAGGACTTAACGGTCACCTTGCTCTTACGAAGCGTCTCCATCTGTGTCCGGTAAAGTCTGGTCGGCTGCAACAGCAGATCTCCTAAGGTCGCCCCTAAGGTCTCATAGTAGCTTTCCATCGTTGCCTTACTTAAGTATAGCTTCTTTCTGGCTACAATATAACCACTGTTATGTAATCCGTTCGACGGAAGTCCGATGATCACATCCCCATCGGAAAATGGAACCTGCTCTGCTTCGGCTGCCTTATCCCGGATACCAACTGCGAATCCCGTCAAGTCATACTGATCATAGGAAAAGAATTCCGGCAGATCCTTGATCTGGCTTCCCGTATAACGTACACTGCCCTGGATACATGCCCGTTCCACGCCTGATTCGATCTCACGGATCTTCTCTGCCTTTGGTCTTGCACAGGCAATGCTGTCGGAAAACAAAAGCGGTCTTGCCTGCATGGCATAAAGCTCATTACATGCTGATGCCACTGCATCCATCCCGATCGAATGGAACTTCTGTAACTCTGCTGCCAGATACATTTTTCCACTCACATTGCTGTCTGCCGTTACAAGTACCGGCTGCTCCATGGATAACATCGCAGCCAACGGTACTTCATTTTCTAATTGATTCAGTCCTAACTTCTCTCGCACTTTCTTCACGTCTTTCTCTGTCTGATCATTCCAAGTCATAAATATAGCACACACGCATCTGTTTGTCTACGACACCATATCTGCTTATTTCTTCCTTTTTCGCCATATTTTCCGGACGATCCGGCAGATGGCAAAGATCACGGTGATAAGCAGTGCGGTCACTACCACCACAACTGCCACGATCAAAACCGCATACTTATTCGGATGGCTGATGCGGCTTACCAGATCCGTCTTATCCTCTACCACCTTGCGGTCATGCAGCTTACTATAATACTCCGGTATCTCGGCAACACCATCACTATTTTCCGGGAAAGATTCCAGATAGGAGGCGATGGCTGCCCATGCCTTTAATTCCTTCGTCCCATCCATCACGATACAGTCTGCATAATCTTCCACCGGTGTACCGTCTGCGTTCTTAGGTACGATCGATAATAATCCCTTTGACATATCGGTCACGGTACTTAACATCTGTCCGCTGTAGAGATCCGAAACGACGCGGTAGAGCCTGTCATCTTCGATCTCGATACGCGATCCATCCGTATCGGTCAGATAAACGTCGGTTACGCGGTTTAAGATCAGGCGGTGCGGATTATACGTCAGATTCAGTCCACTCATATACAACCGTGCGGTCTGCATAAGATCGGAGATCGATGCATCTACCTCTGCCACCGTGCGAAGCTCTTTTCCCGTCAGGTAGACGCTGACTAACGGATAGCCCGGTATCTTATCTTCTCCGATTCCGAGGGAAAAGCTGTTGTAGACATCTGATACGGTAATATCCCCAGTCACATAGGTATCCCGCACCGTTCCGCTCGGCACGATGGCAACATCGACCGGATGATCATCCCCGGTATCTGCATGCTCGACTCCATAGACGTATGCATCCGACATGATGTCTCCTAAATTGTGCTCGGTATGTGTCCGGTACAGATCTTCTACCGTATCAAACTCACAGGTATTGTGCGCTAACACCTGATCGGAGGTATAGCCAAACTGTGACAGATAATCCATATCGATCGTCTTCTCATACTCTCTGATACTCTGCGTAGTCTGTTCATCCTCTGCAATATCCGCAGTCGTCGGGACCAGTTCATAATCCGTAATACGAAACCGTCCGTCCTCCTTCTGCTCCATCGTCAGTGTGCCTACATTCTTGCCGTATTCTCCGCAGGATACGATCGAAGTATCCCCATAGACGATCGGTTCTTCTAAGAGTGTGTGGGAATGACCGCTGATGATCAGATCTAACTCCGGCACTTTTTGTGCCAGGATCTCATCCTCTGATTTCTTTGCATTTTCACTCGTACCGCAATGTGAAAGGCAGACGATCATATCAACCTGTTCGTTTTTCTCTATCTCAGCCACGGTATCTTTTACTGCCGTAACCGGATCGGTAAAGGTAAGATCACAGGTCGGTGCACAGGCAAGCGCATCCTTTCCGAAGACACCGAGCAGTGCGATCTTCATGCCGTTTTTTTCCACGACAACGTATTTTTTCACACCGTATGCGTCAAACGCATCATGGACACTTTTTTGTACCTCATTCTCGTCCGAAAAGTCTACGTTACAAAGCAGAAGCTCCGGCAGGGTATCCCCGCTGTTTTTTGCAGTGTAAAGCATCTCATTTAATCCCTCTGACCGGTAGTCGAACTCGTGATTGCCAAAGGTGGTGGCATCGTATCCCATCTCACCAAGCAGCCGCAGTTCCGACGCCTGCGTGGTAAACACCGTCTGAAACAGTGTTCCCATGGAAAAATCACCGCCGTCTACGACAAGCAGTCCCGGATTGTCCTTCCGTTTTTCTTTTATAATGGTTTCGATTCTTGCAAATCCACCGATATCCGTGTCCTTTCCGTCGTATACCGTCGAAAAACTGTTGATGTGGGAATGCAGATCGTGGGTAAATACAATCTCTACCTCTTTGGATTCCTTCGCCTGTAACACGCCCGCACAGGTGAGCAGGCTGAGGCAAAAAGTGAGTAAAAATATGGTTCTTTTTTTGTTTTTATGATTCATGTCTTTCTCCTGGATCTTATCATCATGTATTCTCAAATACTGTGGTCAATTCCTATAAGCACAATATTATATGGCTAATATAATTTATTTTCATAATCCTGAAGCTCATGAAAAATATTGTCCACGACTACTACATGATCTATAATTCGATATAGCATAAAGTATCTATGATTCAGGAAATGAATGCGGTGATATTCTAACTCGCGTAACTTTGGATTATCACATAACTTCAAGCTTCCTGCCACATGCGTCAGGCTTTCGATCGTTGCATCATAATCATCCAATACATTTTCTGCTGCCTGCATACTCTTCTTCTCGACAATCAGATACTGAACAAAACGTTCCAGATCCTCTTCCGCATCTTTTGTAACTACTACTTTATAATCCATATTTTTTCCTCATATCACAAGAAACTTCTGCCGCGTCCTTATACCTTCCCTGGGCAGCATGCCTACGTGACTTCTCCAGCTTATCTAATATATCCTGTTCTGTTAATGCCTCATATGGATTTATTGCTGCTCTCTTTATCTCAAAAGGGAATCCATTCACAGCCAGTGCCTGCGTTAAAAACATACGGATTGCAGTTGTTGTGTCTGTTCCCAGATCTCGAAACAATTCATCTGATTTTTTCTTTAATTCATCATCTACTCTTATCTGAATCGTACTTGCCATTTCAATTACCTCCTATACCTGCTTTTTAATTAGA
>CACZPJ010000129.1 GCA_902782995.1 uncultured Lachnospiraceae bacterium
ATTACCTTTTTTGCTACAATCTCATTCTTCTCATTGACAAGTCCAAACTTAATGGACATGCCCCCCATGTCAATTCCTACTCTCATAGATTCCTCATTTCTACATATGTCATTGCAATCTGCTCAATCTGATATATAAATGATATATGTTTTATATAATTGTTATATTGTTAGATTAACATGTTTTTTTCCTTTTGCAAGTGCTTTCTGTTTTTTTCGTAAATTTACCCTTTTTATCTATATAGGATTCGGATGGCAAAAGATCCTTTATAAAAATTAAAATGGCAAAATGCACAAAATATGTAAAGCAAACTTTTATTTGCGATTTTAGCTGCGAGTGAAATCCACTGCTTACGAAAACAACAAGTGAAGCCTCATCTGAACTTGTATGGTTGTAGTTGGCAGTTAGTTCACGATGAGCGTTGCAAATGTTTGCGGAACATCTTTTGTGCATCTTCTGCTTACTTTACTCTGCTATCGTAAACTTGCCTACCTGTTCTACCAGACGCGTTACCGTCTCATCTGCGGTTGTTACTTCTTCCCGGACACTTCCGGACATGATCGCTACATTGCTGCTACGCTCTGCAATATCCGTCGTTCCCTGCGCACCTTCCATCGATGCCTTGCTTACTCCTTCGATTGCCTGTAATACATTATCGATCGACGCAAGCAGCTCTTCGGAAATCGCGCTGAAGTCTGTTACCAGTTCATCCACATATGCCGCATCGCCGTTGTATTCCTCGGTTACGGTTAAGAAGTTCTTGAAGTTCTCTGTAACATTTACGGATACAAAGTCAAGCAGACGCTTGGCATCACCGGAAAGCTCGCCGACTGCATTCGTAACTTCTTCTGTGATACGCTGGATATTTTCTACCGTATTCTTCGACTGCTCTGCCAGATTACGGATCTCATCTGCAACAACGGCAAAGCCCTTTCCTGCTTCTCCGGCACGCGCTGCCTCGATCGATGCATTTAAGGATAACAGATTCGTCTGCTCCGTAATGTCCATGATCGACTCTGCCAGTACACGGATCTGCTCTACTACCTTCGCATTCTCTAATGCTGCGGAAAGGCTCTTTGAAATCTCACGCTGGATATTGGCTGCCTCATCATAGCTTGTCTGTGTATTATTTTTCGCTTTCTCTGCACGGACATGGATCTCGTTTGCCTTCTCTGCTCCTGCCTGTGCACGGACTGCGATGTTCTTCGATACCTCTTCCATCTGGATGGACATATCATTGATCTGCTCTGCGCTTGCCGCGGTCTCCTGCATGCTTGCAGAGAGCTCTTCGGTTGTTGCAGAAACACTCTCGATCTCACCATTTAAGGATTCTACGTTCTGGTTTACCTTCTCTACCACACTCTCGATCCGTCCGCTTTCTTCCTTCACCTGACCAAGCAGTTCATTTAAGGTAATGGATAATCCATTCATTGCACGTGCCAGTGTACCGAACTCATCCTTACGCTTCATTTGTTTTTCTCTTGCACGTCCGGTAAAGTCTCCGGATTCTAACCGCTCTGCGAACAACACCACACGCTTTAAGGAATCGGTAATATCACGTATGATCGCTACAGAAATAATGACAAGGATCACAAAGCATACCACAACAACACCTAACATCATAGATGCCCGTGAGATCAGCACCTGATTGATCTCTTTTTCTTCTGCGGCAATCTGTGTATCAATATAATCCGTATAATTTCCGGTTCCGACTACCCATCCAAACGGTTCGTAGAGTCTGGAATAACTACGCTTTGGAAGTGCCTCGGTCTCACCCTCCTTCGGGAATACATAATCACAGTAACCGCCATCTTCCTGCTGTCCGACTGCGATGATGTCCTTTACCATCTTATAACCGTTTGCATCCTCGGTCTCCATACGATTCTTTCCCTCGACATCATTTCCAAGCAGTACCACATTCGTTCCATCGACCTGATCTGCCCAGAAGTAGCCGCTCTCGCCATACCGGAGTCCGCGCAGGGTATCTGCCGCCAACTCCTTCGCTTCCTCTAACGTATAGTCGCCTGCCTTATAACGCTCGTTATAGGAGTCCAGCATCGTCAGTGCATTCTGAACCTGATTCTTGATCTCTTCATCATATTCTGACCGGGTCTGTGTCTCTAACGTCTCGATGGAATTATCACGGATATTTGCCATGCCCATGATCGCTAAAAATGCAGCCACCAGAATCATGATTGCAACAACCAGATTCATCGTTAATAACTTCGTTCGTACCTTAAGATTCTTCATTCGTTCCACTCCTTTTCCTGATAATACATTCTTGCATTTATTATACGTCCCTTGTGCAATTAAGTCAACGAACGTGCTGTATACATCATTGATATAGGTGATTTTCAACAAAAAAAGGCCAGCCGTCCGAAGACAGCTGATCTCTGTTTTCCTATAATGCCAAGCTTAGAATTAATCCTGAACGTATGGCATAAGAGCTACGTGACGTGCTCTCTTGATAGCTACTGTAAGAGCTCTCTGATGCTTTGCACAGTTTCCTGTGATTCTTCTTGGTAGGATCTTTCCTCTCTCAGAGATGTATCTCTTTAACTTGTTTGTATCCTTGTAATCGATAGCGTTATCTTTTCCACAGAATACACAA
>CACZPJ010000130.1 GCA_902782995.1 uncultured Lachnospiraceae bacterium
ATTACCTTTTTTGCTACAATCTCATTCTTCTCATTGACAAGTCCAAACTTAATGGACATGCCCCCCATGTCAATTCCTACTCTCATAAATTCCTCATGTCTACCTATATCATTGCTATCCGCTCAATCTGATATATAAATGATATATGTTTTATTTCGTTGTTATATTGTTAGATTAACATGTTTTTTCCCTATTGCAAGTGCTTTCTGGTTTTTTCGTAAATTTCCATTTCTTCTGCATTTTTACAGAACATCTTTTCATATGATAGGATGATGTCAGGAGTCAAAAGATGCTTATAAAAAGATCCCCCAAAAGCTATCCTTCTTCCTTGTCCGAATCTGCTTTGGGAGATCTTCTCATCTAATATATGTAACCATGTACCATAAATCAGCTAAAACTTTTTAATTCCATAATTCTTATGGCTCATAACCTTGTCCCGGTTTATGACATCTACATTAACTTTTTTGTTAAAATTAATATTTACCAGCTTCTTTGCAGCGGAGGTTACTACAATATTGTCCAGATAAATATCAGCTTTTCCCTTATAGTTTTCTACTGCAATCGTAGATGCAACACGATACTTAAAAGCATCCTTTGCTTTTAACTTCCTGCTCTTTCCGTTATCATACACTATCTTATTGCAAAGCGGCATATTCTTTAATGTCAGGATATAATATTGCTTATATGCACCTTTACCAGCCTTGATGGATACTGTTTTCGGAACTTTCACATTCTTTTGCATCTGTTCATCCCATGCATAAAGTTTTATCTTTTTACCTTCCTTAACTGCTGTAATATTGTATCTTCCGATTACAGATCCATAATACTCATTCTTCTTATCAATATCGATATACATATTTACGGTTGCAGTTGCATTCTTCTTATCTAAGATTTTTTTCGGTATGTAAGTAACACCACTTAACTTCAGCTTTGAAACTGTTGCTGCCTTTTGTGTATCATAAAAAACAGACATATAAGAATTATTATAGCTGTACTTATCACCATTCTTCTCATAATTCATGCCATTAAAGTTTGTCTTGATACACAACGCCTTGTTTGTTGCTGCCTCAGTTGGTAACACCATCATAAATACCATAACCAGGGCTAAAGCTGTAGTTACCACTCTCTGTAATCTGCTTCTGTTCATTCTTTTCATAGATTCTCCCTTTCTGCGTTATCGCCAAATATTGATCCTGTAACCAGCTGGTTCCACTATCTTCGATGCTTACTCTGCTATCGTAAACTTGCCTACCTGTTCTACCAGACGCATTACGGTCTCATCTGCGGTTGTTACTTCTTCCCGGACACTACCGGACATGATCGCTACGTTACTGCTCCGCTCTGCAATATCCGTTGTTCCCTGCGCACCTTCCATCGATGCCTTGCTTACTCCCTCGATTGCCTGTAAGACATTATCGATCGATGCGAGCAGCTCTTCGGAAATCGCGCTGAAGTCTGTTACCAGCTCATCTACATATGCCGCATCCCCGTTGTA
The DNA here is from genome assembly GCA_902782995.1 of uncultured Lachnospiraceae bacterium. Taxonomy (GTDB): domain Bacteria; phylum Bacillota; class Clostridia; order Lachnospirales; family Lachnospiraceae; genus Roseburia_C. The sequence continues at coordinate 1,496 of CACZPJ010000130.1, forward strand.
TGCATCGGTTACGGTTAAGAAGTTCTTGAAGTTCTCTGTAACATTTACGGATACGAAGTCAAGCAGACGCTGGGCATCACCGGAAAGCTCGCCGACTGCACTTGTAACTTCCTCTGTGATACGCTGGATATTTTCTACCGTATTCTTCGACTGCTCTGCCAGGTTACGGATCTCATCCGCAACAACTGCAAAGCCCTTTCCTGCTTCTCCGGCACGCGCTGCCTCAATCGATGCATTTAAGGATAACAGATTCGTCTGTTCCGTAATATCCATGATCGACTCTGCCAGTACACGGATCTGCTCTACTACCTTCGCATTCTCTAATGCCGCAGACAGGCTCTTTGAAATCTCGCACTGGATATTCGCTGCTTCGTCGTAGCTCGTCTGGGTATTATGCTTCGCTTTCTCAGCACGGACATGGATCTCATTTGCCTTCTCTGCCCCTGCCTGTGCACGGACTGCGATGTTCTTCGATACCTCTTCCATCTGGATGGACATATCATTGATCTGTTCTGCACTGGCTGCGGTCTCCTGCATGCTTGCAGAAAGCTCTTCGGTTGTTGCAGATACACCCTCGATCTCACCATTTAAGGATTCTACGTTCTGGTTTACCTTCTCAACCACACGCTCGATCTGTCCGCTTTCTTTCTTCACCTGGCCCAGCAGTTCATTTAAAGTAATGGATAATCCATTCATTGCACGTGCCAGTATACCAAACTCATCCTTACGCTTCAACTGTTTCTCTCTTGCGCGTCCGGTAAAGTCCCCGGATTCTAACTGTTCTGCGAACAGTACCATACATTTTAAGGGATCGGTGATATCGCGGATGATCGCTGCTGAAAGAATAACAAGGATCACAAAACATACCACAACCACACCTAACATCATCGATGTCCGCGAGATCAGCACCTGATTAACCGCTTTTTCTTCTTCTGCAATCTGTGTATCAATATAATCCGTATAATTTCCGGTTCCGACTACCCATCCAAATGGTTCGTAGAGTCTGGAATAACTACGCTTTGGCAGTGCTTCGGTTTCTCCCTCCTTAGGGAATACATAATCGCAGTAGCCACCATCTTCCTGCTGTCCGACTGCAATGATATCCTTTACCATCTTATAACCGTTTGCATCCTCGGTGTCCATACGGTTCTTTCCTTCAACATCATTTCCAAGCAGTACCACATTCGTTCCATCGATCTGATCTGCCCAGAAATATCCACTTTCTCCGTACCGGAGTCCACGCAGGGTATCTGCCGCTAACTCCTTTGCTTCTTCTAACGTATAGTCCCCTGCCTTATAACGTTCGTTATAGGAGTCCAGCATTGTCAATGCATTCTGAACCTGATTCTTAATCTCTTCATCATATTCCAATCTGGTCTGTGCCTCTAATGTCTTGATGGAATTATCACGAATATTCGCCATACCCATGACTGCTAAAAATGCAGCCACCAGAATCATGATCGCGACAACCAGATTCATCAATAATAACTTCGTTCGTACCTTAAGATTTTTCATTTGTTCCTCTCCCTTTCCCAATATATTACATTCTTGTATTTATTATACGCCGCTTGTGCAACGAAGTCAACGAATGTTCCAATACAGAAAAAAGACCAGCTATCTTCGGATAGCTGATCCCTGTTTTCCTAATATGATGCCAAGCCTGGAATTAATCCTGAACGTATGGCATTAAAGCTACGTGACGTGCTCTCTTGATTGCTACTGTAAGAGCTCTCTGATGCTTTGCGCAGTTTCCTGTGATTCTTCTTGGAAGGATCTTTCCTCTCTCAGAGATGTATCTCTTTAACTTGTTTGTATCCTTGTAATCGATAGCGTTATCTTTTCCACAGAATACACAA
>CACZPJ010000131.1 GCA_902782995.1 uncultured Lachnospiraceae bacterium
AAATTGTTTAGCTAAGAATAGCCGCTCAACTTACCAGGTCGGGGCGGCTATTTTTGTGTCTTATTATTATCCTTACCAAAGGAATATCCTAATCCAAAGCAGGTCAAGCCAAAGCTTACCACTGCGATAAAATCAACAATACTCATATGGCTTAGCCCTCCTTTCCAAGAAATCAATGACTTCTTTCGATTCCCTTGCGGGTTTCTATGTAATCGGAGGGTCACAGTCCCTCCGTAGAGGGTCAACCGCCTACCGTTATGGTGACACCTAATGAAATGTTAACATAGCTCCATAGCATTTTCAATGTAATATCACTCGAAATCGACAAGAACAGACATCAAGGACATTACTATTTCAAAATAGCAACACACATGCGCAATCCGGACTATCGTCCTACTTGACTCTTTGTGCACACTCGCAGTGCCAGTTCGAAAATGCTACGCATTTCCTCACTGTACGACAGAATTTATTCTATCTGCATTCGCACTATCAAAAGAGGAACAGACAAAATATATCCTGCAAGCAGGCTGTTTTGTCTGTTTCTCTTTTGGCACTGCTCATTATTTCGCAAACTGGCTATTATACAGGTTATAGTAGAAGCCGCCTTTGGCTAAGAGTTCTTCGTGATTGCCCTGCTCGATGATATGTCCGTCTTTCATTACAAGGATGATATCTGCTTCCTGTATGGTGGACAGTCGATGTGCTACGATAAAGCTCGTTCTGCCTTTCATCATCTTCGCAAATGCACTCTGGATACGCTGCTCGGTTCTTGTATCGATCGATGAGGTTGCTTCGTCGAGGATCAGCATCGGTGGAAGTGCAAGCATGACTCTCGCGATACAGAGTAACTGCTTCTGTCCCTGTGACAGACTTCCACCATCTTCTCCGATCACGGTGTCATAACCATGTGGAAGTCTTGTGATAAAGCTATGTGCATGGGATGCCTTTGCTGCCGCGATCATTTCTTCTTCGGTTGCATCCGGCTTGCCCATCGTGATATTCTCACGGATCGTTCCCTGCTTTAACCAGGTCTCCTGAAGCACCATGCCATAGGAACTGCGGAGACTCTCTCTTGTCAGATGACGGATCGGCTCTCCACTGACTAAGATCTCACCGCTGTCGGTATCGTAAAAACGCATCAGCAGATTGATCAGGGTTGTCTTACCACATCCGGTCGGTCCGACGATCGCTACACGCTGTCCCGGCTTTACATTCAGATTAAAGTCTTCGATCAGCTTACGATCCGGTGTATAGGAAAAGTATACATGCTTCAGATCAACACTTCCGTCCACCTGCTCTAATACAACCGCATCTTCATCCTCTGCAACCTCCGGCTCTTCCTCGATGATCTCAAAGATACGTGCCGCACAGGCAAGTGCGTTCTGCAATTCGGTCACAACACCGGAGATCTCGTTGAAAGGCTTTGTATACTGGTTCGCATAACTTAAGAAGCAGGATAACTGTCCGACACTGATTCCGCCCATGATCGCAGATAACGCACCTGCTACGCCGACACCGGCATATACCAGTGAATTAATAAAACGCGTAGACGGGTTTGTGATACTTGAGAAAAAGATCGCACGCAGGGAATATTTCTCTAATCTTCCATTGATCTCATCGAACTTCTCTAATGCTTCGTCTTCATGTCCGAATGCCTGTACGATCTTCTGGTTTCCGATCATCTCATCGATCAGTGCCGTCTGTTCTCCTCTTGTTACCGACTGTAACTGGAACATGGAAAATGTCTTTTTTGCAATAAAGCCTGCTACCACAAAGGAAAGCGGTGTGATCAATACAACTACCAAGGTGATCTTAACGTTGACACTTAACATAAAAAGCAGTGTTCCGATGATCGTGATCACTCCGGTAAAAAACTGCGTAAATCCCATTAAAAGTCCGTCTGCAAACTGATCTACATCTGCAATGACACGGCTTACAATATCTCCATAGGAATTACTGTCTAAGTAAGAAAGCGGCAGATGTTCGATCTTCTCGAAGGCTTCCATACGGATATCCCTTACCACATGATAGGTCATCCGGTTATTGCAGACATTCATGATCCACTGTGCCACTGCCGTGATCAGAATGATAACCGCCATCTTTCTTAAGATCGCAAAGATCGAAGCAAAATCAACCTGTCCCTTTCCGATGATGTAATCGATCGCATCTCCGGTCAGGATCGGAAGATACAGCGTCAGTACGACACTGACTGCGGCAAGTATAATGGAAAGCACCAGATAGAACCAGTACTTTTTGATATAGCGTAAAACCTTTGAAAGCGTATCCTTTTGTTTTTCTCTTTTCTTATTCTGTGTCTGTGCCATTTTTACGCCTCCTTTTTCTGAAACTGTGAATAGTAGATTTCCTGATATACTTCACAATCACGAAGCAGTGATTCATGCGTACCGATTCCGGCAACCGCTCCATCATCTAACACAATGATCTGGTCTGCATGCAGGATCGAAGCTGCACGCTGGGATACGATAAATACCGTAGGATCTGACTTCATACTGCGGATCGACTGACGAAGCTTTGCATCCGTCGCATAATCTAAGGCAGATGCGCTGTCATCTAAGATTAAGATCTCCGGCTGTTTTACGAGTGCTCTTGCGATCGTAAGACGCTGCTTCTGACCACCGGAGAAGTTGCGTCCTCCCTGTTCTACCTCAGCATCTAATCTGCCATCCTTCTGTTCCACGAATTCGGATGCCTGTGCAAGTGTCATTGCCTCCCAGATCGCTTCATCTGTTGCATCCTGTTTTCCCCATTTCATATTATCGCGGATCGTTCCGGCAAACAGGACTGCCTTCTGTGGGACGATACCGATCTTATCACGCAATCCCTCGAAGGTATAATCGCGGACATCCTGACCATCGACGAGTACGCGTCCTTCGGACGTATCGTAAAAACGGGGAATCAGATTGATGATCGTTGACTTACCCGAACCGGTACCACCGATAATTCCGACCGTTTCTCCATGTCTGACCTTAAAGTCAATACCGCTGACTGCCGGTGCTCCACCGGACTGATAGCGCATTGCCACATTTTCAAATACAACCGCATAATCCTCGTTTTTTGAATCTGCGGCTTCCACACCAAGACCTTCCTTCATGGTCGAATGGATCTCCATGATGCTTTCAATACGGTTTCCACAGGCAACCGATTTCGTGATCGTGATGATCAGGTTTGCCAGCTTTACCAACTCGACTAAGATCTGTGACATATAGTTGACTAACGCTACGACTTCACCCTGCGTAATATTGCCGCTCTCTACCCGGAGCGCACCTGTCCAGATCAGGACTACGATCGCAACATTGATGATAATATAGGTAACCGGATTCATCAGAGCAGAGATCCTTCCGACAAACATCTGAAGTGCGGTCAATGTCTGATTCTTCTCACGGAACTTCTCCGTTTCTTCCTTTTCCTTATGGAATGCACGGATCACACGGCTTCCTGTCAGATTTTCTCTGGTTGTCAGTAAGACATCATCGAGACCACCCTGTACCTTTTTATAAAGCGGGATACTGACTAACATAATGCCGAACACCACGATAGCAAGCAGCGGAATCGTCACAACGAAAATCAGTGCTGCCTTTACATCGATCGTAAATGCCATGATCATCGCACCGAATACGATGAACGGGGAACGTAAAAACAGCCGCAGTACCATGTTAACACCCGTCTGCACCTGATTGATGTCACTCGTCATCCGTGTAATCATCGTGGATGTTCCGATCTCATCCATTTCGGAATAGGACAGGCTCTGTATGTGGGAAAACAGGGCATGTCTTACCTTTGCCGCAAAGCCGACTGCTGCCTTTGCAGAAAAGTACTGTGCGGTAATGGAACAGGTCAGACCGATCACTGCAAGTAAGATCAGCATACCGCACATCTTCATAATATGTGTCCGGTCACCATTGGCAATACCGACATCAATAATCGATGCCATGACTAACGGCACAAATAATTCAAAGGAAGCCTCTAACATTTTAAAAAGTGGTGCTAACAGACTCTCCTTCTTATAGTCCTTCAGATACACAAGCAATTTTCTCATTCTTTTTTCCTCATTTACTTTCTCTTACTTCTGTATAACCCATATGGCGTACTCACCGCGTTCATCATACAACATTTTCCCATTTATCGCAAATCTCCGCGAAAAGAAACAAGACTGCCCGGCTTTACTTCCGGACAGTCCTGTTTGATTTTATTTCCATTATTTTCCATGTAACCGCTCTAACTGTGAGGTTCTAGCGATAATCGATGAAGCATATTCCGTATAATCTCCGCTTTCTCCACGCTCTATTGCATGAGAAGATCCGTTATACACCATAAGAACAGTTCCCATGTCACCGTATTCCATAAAAAGATCGGACAGATAATCTGCCGCTACCAGTATGTTTCCATAGGGATCATAGATGTCTGCAACTCCCAGTCTGATCATACGGTTCTTGTGATATGGTTCATTGATCTGCATCAGGCCCTTGCATGCACCGTTAGAAACCCATGGTTCGCCCCAGGATTCCCTTTCCATCATTGCCATTAACAGTTCCGGTACGATCGCATACTGTTCGCCTGCCTGCACACAATAATTCCGGTACTCTTCCGGTATCCACGTATCCACATCTGCATCCGCAGCATCTAAGGTACTACCTGTCCCAAGAACTACCATACAGACCAGTAACAGGGCTGTTATGAATTTTTTCATTTCCTCACTCCTCATTTCATAAAAACAAAAATCAAGCTACAAACTCTTATATATGCAAGTATTTTCATTTTTATGACTACTTAGTCAGGAAATTTGTTCTTTCATATATGCAAAATCACACAATCAATAGAATTTTATTCTAATTGTTCTTTTTTCCCAGCTTCACCTGGTCTAAATATTTCTTCGTCTCTGCTACAACAACTCCGCTTAGTGCCACGATTGCAACCAGGTTCGGAAGTGCCATCAGTCCGTTAAAAATATCTGCAATCGTCCATACCGCAGATACGGTCATGAACGGTCCGATAAAGACGCAGAGGATATAAAGCCAGCGGTATCCCTTGACGATCTTTCTCTTGCCGCCTACGAGATATTCCAGACAACGTTCACTGTAGTAATCCCATCCGAGGATTGTGGTAAAAGCAAAAAATACAAGACATATCATCAGGATAAAGGATGCAATCTGTGGCGGGAATGGAAGTCCCATCTGAAATGCCTTCGTGGTAACTGCCACACCTTCTAAGCCCATGTCCCATGCTCCGGTGATGACGATCGCAAGACCTGTCATCGTACAGATAATGATCGTATCGATAAAAGTTCCAAGCATGGAAACCAGTCCCTGTTTTGCCGGGCTGTCAGTCTGTGCTGCTGCTGCCGCTATCGGTGCACTACCAAGTCCGGCTTCGTTTGAGAAGATACCACGCGCAATACCTTTCTGCATCGCAACGATCATTGCTCCGACCGCACCACCTGCTGCTGCACGCAGTCCGAATGCAGACTCTACGATCTCTACGATCGCAGCCGGGATCGCACTTAAGTTTGTCAGTAAAATAATTAAAACGGTTACAACATAGGTAAGTGCCATAAATGGTACGATGATCTGTGCAACCGATGAGATACGCTGTAAGCCGCCGATGATAACAAGAGCTACACAGATCGTCAGCAGGATTCCTGCAATGATCACGGTCCAGGAATAGGTTCTGCCGAACAGATCCACCGTCCAACTGTTGTCCGGATCAAAGAAATCATTGACTGCACTTGTGATACCATTGATCTGTGTAAAGGTACCGATTCCCATAAGACCTACACCTACACCGAAAAATGCGAAGATCTTACCAAGCCATTTCCAATTTTTACCCATTCCATTCTCAATATAATAAAATGGTCCGCCGATGATATGTCCGTCATCTGCCACTACACGATACTTCACCGCAAGCAGACATTCGGAATACTTTGTAACCGTTCCGACGAGTGCTGCTAACCACATTCAAAACAGTGCGCCCGGTCCTCCGGCTACCAGTGCGGTTGCAACACCGACGATGTTACCGGTTCCGATCGTTGCCGACAATGCGGTACAAAGTGCTGCAAAGCTCGATACCTCGCCATGCTCGCCTGTTTTCTCATTGGCAACCATATGCCGGATCGCAAGCGGAAGCTTCGTGATCTGTAATCCCCGTAAGCGGATCGTCATAAACACACCGACTGCTAAAATCAATACGATAAGCGGGATTCCCCAGACGAAATCATCCACCTGTTTCAATAAATTGTTTACCTGGTCTAACATTTTTTCTCTCCTTAGTATTGTTTTCTTCTGTTGAACATAAAAAAGAGCTGATATAACATCAGCCCTCTAAAGAGTAGAACATGCACTTGAATGCTCTGTCCTTTTGCCTAAGAGATTGGCAGCTTCCTGCCGTACACCTTCGGCGCTTCTATTTCAAAGACTCTCCAGAGTTCGACTGGTTCTGATACGAACCAACGAATAATAGGATATCACGATTTCTCCAAAGAATCAATGCATACTTCGCTTTTTTTGTGCAAAATACCTCTTTTTCGTAATTTTCACAATTTAAGTTCCTGCTAAGGGGCAACCAGCAGTGTCTCCTTTTCCTGTCTGCCGCCTTCCGTACCCTGCTCCTCTTTTAGCCTTTTTAAGAGCTTTATGGACTTTTTGTCCTGCAAGAATTCATCCACCGCAGGGTCTTTGATCGGACTGACGGCTGCCCATTCCTTCGTATCCCCCTGCTTTGCAGCCTCAGCCCGGTTATGGCTTAAAAACCGTGCAAGCTGGTATGTATCAATCCAGATCTCACTACAACCATCCTTTTGCGATTCATCAAAAATCAACTGGATACCGAAATGCAGATGCACCTCATCAATATTATTTACATTTTCCGTGGAACTGTATCCGGTGTGTCCCATATACCCGATCACACTTCCTGCGGTTACTACGCTTCCAACCGCAAGATCCTTAGCATAGGGATAATTCTGCCGCAGGTGTGCATAGTAGTAATAACGTCTGCCATCGAAGCTGCGGATACCAATCCTCCAGCCGCCATAGCGGTTCCAGCCAAGTGCTTCCACATAGCCGCTTTCGACTGCAACCACCGGTGTTCCGATCTGTCCGAGCATATCATGCCCAAGATGTTCTCTTTTGTATCCAAAGGTACGGGATGCCCCAAAGTCATCGTAATCCCGGTATTCAAAGCCCTTCGCGATCGGTGAATATGCCTTTAATCCATAACAGGTTTCCCATGTCCTTTTCCCGGCTTCATCCACCTTCTGTATCTCATATTCCCCGATATATCCACCAAGAACTGCCGTGTATGCCTCCTTATAATAAGAGTAATACTTCAGATCTGCCGCAAGCTTTTCCATCGTAAGCGACGCTTCCGCTTCTTTTGACGCATCCGGTCCGGTCAGCTTTTGTATCGTCTGATCCATGTCCCGTAGGGCTGACTGTGGAAATTCTCCTCCGGTTTTTGCTGCGGTATATGCCAGAAGCTCGATCCAGTCCACCGGATACTTGGTTGCATGGGAACGGATATCTGCTTCCATTGCCTTGCAAAGTGCCTCATAGGACACCTTAAAATCCACCCATTTGATATAGGCATTACTGCTTGCTGTACGCGCCATTTCCTCTTCTTTACTTCTAGTTCCCGCAAACAGGAACAAAGCGAAGATCCCAAGGCATACAACGATTGCCTGCAAAAACAAACGTATACTTCGCGCACTCCTGCAATCAAGCTTTTTATGATGTAAAAAAACTGCACGCTGCGACCATCCGGTATGTGATGTTGTCACTGCGTGCAATTTATTTGTCTGCAAATTATTTTCCTGCTTCAACGCTTCCATCCACACACATCTTTTTCTAATGTATATGATATGTGGTATGGAAAAATGTATCTTCCTAGATATTCTCACCTACAAGCTCCATGATGCGGGTAAGCTCTGCACCCTCTACCGGAGCTTCTTCCAGATTGGTATGCTTTCCTTCCTGATCTACGCATCCTAAGCGCAGCTTCTTCTCTCCCGGAAGCTGTTCGATCGTATAATAACCAGCCTTCTGTTCCTTCGGATTCCATGTGATATAGACACGTACACAATATGGAGAAATCGGCTGTCCTGACGGCATATCGATACGGATCAGTAACAGTGTCTCACTGATCGTCAGTGCCATGACACCAAACTGCTTCTTCTGATATGGACTGTTTTCCTTAAAGCCCTTGCGGAATAATTCTTCTACAGCATCTTCCTTCTGATCACAGATACTGTTTACAAAGCTCTCGCCCTCTGTATAAAGACGCTGCGGCAGTACCCCGAACTCGATCTGGTTTCTCATGTACTGTACATACTGCTCCGGAGTCAGATTCTGTCTGCGCTCCTTCATCTTTTTGGCAAGCTCTTTATCTGCCTCGTGAAGCTGGCTGATCAGTTCTGTTTTTAAGATCAGATTATCTGTGTATGGATTGATGACCATTCCCTTTAATCCGAACTGTTCATTGGCTACAATACTGTTACATACGGTAAACGGCATGATCATCACGGACTTCTGCTTCACCTCGTCCGGTGCCTGATCCCTGCTTGTAAAAACTGCAAGATACTGATCTCCCTCTGCACTCTTTAAAAAATACGGAACCGGCTTCTGCTCTTCATTTAACATTGCCGGCACAAAAAGTCCCGATGGACGGAGCAGATTCACGATCTTCGCTAAGTTCTCCTTCGTGCGTTCCTGTCCATAATCCTTGATCGCCTGTTCTGCTTTCTCATTTGATATATTTGGTATTTGTCTCTTTTCCATTCTAATAGCCATGCCTTTCTCTCATCCTGCAGACTTCTGGCCGCAGGCACAAAATTTTAAAACGGACTTATCCGTTTCCGCTCTGTTTCTACACAGACTGTATCTATATTTTACCATCTCTGCGACCTGAATGCTATCTTTTTTTCGATTATTCCCGTTTTTAACTTCAAGATAAGAATTGCGGATTCACGGATTATAAGGTAAAATAGGCACAGAAAACAGCAATAGAAATGAGGATCAACATGAAAAAAGGACAGGTATTCGAAGGAGTGGTTGCATATACAGACTTTCCCAACAAAGGTGTGGTGGAAGTTGAAAATGAAACACGCTCCGTCATTGTAAAAAATACAATTCCCGGACAAACGGTTTCTTTTTCCGTAAATAAGCTAAGGAAAGGGAAAGCGGAAGGAAGACTTCTTGAGGTCTTAAAAAAAGCTCCGGCTGAATTAGATACTCCATACTGTGAGCACTTTCGAAGCTGCGGCGGCTGTACCTATCAGAGTCTTCCGTATAAAGAACAGCTTGCGTTAAAGTCTACCCAGGTACAAAAGCTTTTAGCACCGGTGATCACGAACTGGTCTGATACCCTTTTTGAAGGCATCAAACCAAGCCCGAACCAGTTTGCTTACCGCAATAAGATGGAATTTACCTTTGGAGATGCCTATAAGGACGGCCCTCTTGCACTCGGTATGCACAAGCGTGGCAGCTTCTATGATATTGTCCCGGTCAGTGGCTGTCAGATCGTAGATGAGGATTACCGGAAGATCTTAGCCTTTGTGCAGGAATACTTTGACATACATAAAATCCCATTTTACCATAGACTGCGCCATACCGGCTATCTTCGTCATCTTCTAGTGCGGAAGGCGGTAAAAACCGGTGAGATCTTAATCGATCTTGTCACCGCTTCCGAATCGGAGCTTCCGGCAGATGTTCCGGACGAACAGACATTACTAGACGGTATGACAAAGGGATTATCAGCACTTGATTATACCGGCAAGATCACCGGAATCCTTCATACCAGAAACACCGGTGTTGCAGATACGATTGCAAATGAAGGAACAGACATCTTATACGGTCAGGATTACTTTTTCGAGGAACTTCTCGGACTGAAGTTTAAGATCTCTCCGTTCTCCTTCTTCCAGACGAATTCCCTCGGTGCGGAGGTTCTCTATGAGACTGCTCGCGACTACATCGGAAGTTCGTTAGATGACAATGCCGACCAGGTCGTCTTTGATCTCTACAGTGGTACCGGAACGATCGCACAGATGCTCTCTCCGGTTGCCAAAAAGGTCGTCGGTGTCGAGATCATCGAAGAAGCGGTAGAAGCTGCAAAGGAGAATGCCGTTTTAAACGGATTAACGAACTGTGAGTTCATCGCCGGAGATGTCTTAAAGGTCTTAGATGAGATCACGGAGAAGCCGGACTTTATCGTACTTGATCCGCCAAGAGACGGTATCCATCCAAAAGCGTTAGAGAAGATCATCCGCTATGGTGTAAAGCGCATGGTCTATATCTCCTGCAAGCCAACCTCGCTTGCACGCGACCTTGAGACCTTACAGGCAAGAGGCTATGAGGTAAAGCGTGTGTGCTGTGTGGACATGTTCCCAGGTACGGTACATGTGGAGACGGTTGTTCTTTTATCCCAAAGCAATGATTTATAGATATTGATTTCGATGAGACGGGATGAGGGTAAAGTGATCATTATTTTGAAAAGGGACAAAAAATAATGTCAAAGTATAAGTATTTATTATGGGATATTGACGATACAATTCTTGATTTTAAGACTGCAGAAAAAACAGCGATTCAAAGCTTGTTCGAAAAATATCAGCTAGGTATTTGTACAGATGAAATGCTGCATCGATATTCTCTGATCAACAAGCGGTATTGGCAGGCACTTGAGCGGGGTGAAATGTCAAAAGAAGCTATTTTAACAGGCAGGTTTAAAGAATTCTTTTCATCTGAAGGACTTGATGATAGTATAGCCTTGGATTTCAATAATGACTATCAGTTGACCCTTGGAGATACTATCATATTTCATGATGATGCAAAAAACATCCTTTTAGATATGAAAAAAAGATATAAGCTTGTGGCTGTAACAAATGGAACTGCTGTTGCACAAGAAAAAAAATTAGTAAATTCCGGTTTATC
>CACZPJ010000132.1 GCA_902782995.1 uncultured Lachnospiraceae bacterium
TATTAGATGAGGTCACAACCGGATTAGACTTGTCCGTACAGGCAAAGGTACTCGACCTGATCCGTCAGATCAAGGCAAAGTATCACATCTCTGTACTGCTGGTTTCGCATGATCTTGCAGTGATCCGTATGTTAGCAGACCGGACGATCGTTATGTTAGATGGAAAAATCGTAGAGAGTGGTCTGACCGACCAGATCTTAGAAGATCCGCAGCATGCCTATACCCAGCAGTTAGTACATTCACTGTTATAAAGCTTTGGAAAATATCAGAAAGAAAGGATCATCACTGGCAAAAAGATGATTACAATTATAAAAAACGGAAAAATCGTAACTCCCGATGCAGTAGAAGAAGGAAAAACAGTTGTCATTGAAGATGACAGGATCAAGGAAATCTGTACGACCTATGAAGGAAAGGCAGACTGTGTCATGGATGCAGAGGGCGGCTATATCATGCCGGGCTTTATCGATGTACATTCGGATAAGATCGAGCAGGTTATTCTGCCAAGACCGACCGCGCAGATCGACTTCGGACTGGCTCTGGCAGAGTGTGAAAAGGAACTGCTCGGACTTGGAATCACGACCGTCTATCATTCCCTCTCGTTATATAAGGATGAATTCTTCGGAAAAAGCCCGCTTCGAACCAAAGAAAACGTACAGAAGATGGCAGAGCTGATACAGGACATCCACGAGAAGGAGCATCTGATCCATCACCGGTTTCATCTGCGCTTAGAGATTGACAACTTCGCAGGCTTTGACATTGCAAAGTCCATGATCGATGAAAACATGGTCAATGAGATCTCGTTTATGGATCATACACCGGGGCAGGGACAGTACCGGGATCTGATGGTCTATCAGGAGGCAGTCGAAAAATACCAGGGCAGAGAGATCAAAGAGCAGGGAATGGAAGCGATCATTGACTATCATAAGAAGAAGGACCGCTTATCGTTTGAGCAGTTAAGAGAATTATCAGCTCACGCTGCGAAGAAAGGAATTACAACAGCATCCCATGATGACGACTGCGTGGAAAAGTTAGAAGTCAACGGAAAGATCGGTGTTGCGATCAGCGAATTTCCGATTACCATAGATGTCGCAAGAGAAGCACATAACCGTGGATTTTATACGGTTGTTGGAGCACCAAATGTTCTGCTTGGTGGCTCCCATTCCGGAAATATGTCGGCAGCAGAAGCGATGAAGGACGGCTGTGCAGACATCATCTGTTCCGACTATTTCCCACAGGCGATCTTACACAGTATCTTTATTATGGCAAAGCAGTATGGCTGTCCATTGCCGGAGATTGTAAAAAAGGCAACCCTGAATCCGGCAAAGGCAATGAAGATCGATGCAGACTACGGTTCGATCGAAGCAGGTAAAAAGGCAGATATTTTAATCGTAGCGGAAAAAGAAGGCAGACCGGCTATTACCGGAGTGCTTGTCGATGGTGAGATCGAGCTTCAGGTTGCATTCCGCTCCGGTGTAAAGGTAAAAAAAGATCCGATTTTAAAGATCGAGAATCTCTCGAAGAACTTCTATCTTCATAATGCGGCAAAGGAGATCCGTTCCTGCCAAAACATCAACTTTACGTTAGAGGAAGGTAAGTTTATCGGAATCGTCGGACTCTCCGGTGCAGGAAAGTCAACGATCTTAAAGTGTATGAACCGTACCTATCTCGCATCCGAAGGAAAGATCCTATACAACAGTGAACGTTTTGGCGAGATTGATCTTGTGACAGCAACCGAGCGTGAGATCTTATACCTCCGTAAAAATGAGCTGGGTTATGTATCACAGTTTTTAAATGTCATGCCAAGAACAACCGCAAGACAGCATGTCATGAATGCGGTGTTAGAAACCAGCTCGGATGAAAAAGAGGCATGAGAAAAGGCAGAAGAGATGTTAGACTACTTCAGACTGCCGAGAGATCTGTGGGATCTGTATCCGAATACCTTCTCCGGTGGAGAGCGTCTGAGACTGAATCTTGCACATACGATGGTGAAAAAGCCGCGTTTAATGCTGTTAGATGAGCCGACGGCATCGCTTGATCCGAAGACTAAGATCTTAGTAAAGGATATGCTTATCAAGTTAAAGAAAAAGGGAACCAGCATGATCGGTATTTTCCATGATCTGGAGTTCATGGACGGTGTATGCGATCAGGTATTTAACATCACAAAGGGGGAGATGCAATGATACGGGCAGACTTACATAATCATTCTACTGTTTCGGATGGCAGCAACAGTATGGAGGATATTGTCCAGCTTGCAGTCGATCGTGGTCTGGATGCAATCGCGATCACAGACCATGATACCGTTTCACATTTAAGTAAGCTTCCGGTGCGTAGTGACATCAAGGTCATCGGAGGCGTGGAGATCTCGGCTTATGAAAAGCATAAGGGTTACCGGGTTCATATATTAGCATACAACATCAAAAAGCCGGAGATTTTAGAAGAGGCAGTCCATCCGACCTTGGAGGCACGTCACAAGAACTGTCTAAAGCAGATCCATATTTTAGAGAAAAATGGTTATAAATTCGATCTGGATGATATGAGGAAGGCAGACGGCAGATATATCTATAAGCAGCACATCATGGAATATCTTGTCCGCACTGGTCAGGTGAAGGGTGAACTGTTTGGCGAATTTTACCGTAAGACCTTTAAAAACCATGGAATCTGTGACTTTGATATTAACTATCCGGATCCATTCCATATGGTAAGTGCAGTGGTGGAAGCCGGAGGACTTCCGGTGCTTGCCCACAGCGGACAGCAGCAGAACTTCCAGTTGATCCCGGAGCTTGAAAAGTGTGGACTGCGTGGTCTGGAGTACAATCATCCGGCAAACTCAGAAAAAGATAAGGAGATCATCCGTAAATATGCGAAGGTATACGAACTGTTTCTGACCGGTGGAAGTGATTCCCATGGAGACTTTGAGAAGAATTCTGCCTCCGTAGGAGATTATCTTGCAGAGGAAAGCGGCATCTGTGCTATTTTCGGACAGGGGGAAGCATAATGATACGTGAAGCAGTAAGGGAAGATATGGAAGAGGTGTATCGTCTGATCTGTGAGTTAGAACAGACACAGGTAGACCGGGAGGGATTTACGCAGGTCTACCTGCAGCAGATGGAAGATACACGCTATACGATTTTCTTATATATAGAAGAAAGCAAGGTTCTCGGTATGCTGAATCTGAGGATCGAAGGGCAGCCGTGAATGAGATTGGCAGGGCATAATTTTGTAAAAATGGTTTACCTTCATTTTACAAACACTTTACAGAACCGGTGTCGTACATTTTACCTGTTTCCAGTAATCTGTACTTGTCGGCGACGAGGAAACGATGTGAAAAAAATGGAGGAAAAAATTTTATGAAAAAATTATTGGCAATGATGCTTACAGGAGCATTATTAGTAGGAACCTTAACAGGATGTGGAAACACAAAGACAGACAATTCAGCAGATGCAAATACAGATACAAAGACAGAGGCACAGGCAGATACAGGCGCAGCAGGCGACAATGCTTCCGATGCAGCAGATTTTGATACCTCTTCTGCAATCAGCGTAGTATCCCGTGAGGATGGATCCGGCACCAGAGGCGCATTCATCGAGCTGTTCGGTGTAGAGCAGAAGGATGAGAACGGGGATAAGATTGATAACACAACCGATGAAGCAATCATCACAAACAGCACAGAGGTTATGTTACAGAGTGTAGCAAGTAACCCATATGCAATCGGTTATGTATCACTCGGTGCATTAAATGATACCGTAAATGCAGTTCAGATCGATGGTGTAGATGCAACCGTTGAAAACATCAAAAACGGTTCTTATGCAATCTCAAGACCATTCAACATTGCAACAAAGGGTGATGTAAGTGCAGTTGCACAGGATTTCATCAACTTCATCTTAAGTGCAGACGGACA
>CACZPJ010000133.1 GCA_902782995.1 uncultured Lachnospiraceae bacterium
ACACAGATAGCAGGATAACCGCCAGAGCACCTACGCAGATTCCGATTATACCGGATATTTTTTTCTTCTTAGCTGCCGGATGTGCAACCGGCATGCCGGACTTACCGGCTGCTGTCGGACTGTCCGCCTTTACCGTTTCATACGGTGACTGTACCCCTTCCTTAAGCGGTGCACCGCACCGGTCGCAGAAGAGCATATCCTCTTCTACTGAATTTCCACACTTGATACAAAACATTTTCTTTTCCTCCCTTTTACTGAATTCCTGATAAATCATTCACATAATAATATGGAATCTCATACTCATTCGCATAATATCCATCATCTGATGCTTCGCCGCTGAACAATTCATTTTCCATCAATTTATCTCCGGAGATCGTAATTTGATCAACAAACTGGTAACCCTGTTTTCCGCGTACGGATATTACCCCATTCTGATCCGGCACTTCATAGAAAAGTCTGGAGCCTAACAATGTGCCTAGCTGGACTGCGTTTCCATCTTCATAGGTATATACATAATAGTTATAATCTGCCTCGCAGGTTCCCTCTAACAAGATCAGCTCCGGTGTGCCATTCCCATCAATATCATACAAATGATAGCAGCAGCTACTTCCATATGTATCATTTACAGCATTTACAAGTGCACCATACACGTCTATATAACCAGTATCTGTCTGTGCATTATCCGTTCCTTCTACTATTTCCTTTGATAAAGTTAAATATATGATCTGATCCTTATCATCAACCTCTATATAGATATCTGCACCATCTGCTACATGGAAATTGAAAAATCCATCTAACTTTGACTCACCCTCTGAATATCCGCAGGATTCCCAACGCGCCCTCGCATCCTTGAGCGTCATTCCATAGGTAACTCCTCCGATAGACACTGGTGCTTCTGTTCCGGTTACATGAATATAAAATCCATCTACCCCAGAATAAGTAGCCATTTCTAACGTATCCTGATATCCGGTATAACAAATGCCTTCACCCTCATGTGCGATCACACACAAGCCTGCTTTCTGTATCACGTCCTCAGGCGAATCTGAATCATAATAATCCAACAGATCAATCCGCTCATCCTTTTCCTCTGCTACATCACTTGCCTGTTCTGTCTGTGACTCAGTCTGCAGCTTTTCGGTATCTTCCTGTGTCTGCTTCTCTGTCCCCAGTTCTATGCTCTGTAGCTTTAAATCATGAGACACATTGTTCTTTTTCCCTGCACATCCTGCGCTTGTGATACTGACACTGCATGCAAGCAGGGCTGCAATTACTTCTAATCTCTTTTTCATTCCAGGTAATCTCCCTTCTCATCCTTTAACATTTCCCGGATATACCGTTCTGTATAAGAAAACTTCAGTGCCAGTTCCTTGAGATTTGTTCCATCGTAATGTATTTTTACATACTCAGTCACGTACTGCTTATCATAAAGACGTTGTGGAAATGTCACCTGCTGTCCCTTGAAGCATTCAAAGATCTTCTTTGTGTTTTCCGGACCGATCAGTTCCCCAACTTCCCGGTATATCGAAGCATAATGCTTTACACCTTCACTAATTACTCTTTCCTCCATGTTCTTTTCACTTTCGTAAGTTCTATAAACCATGATAGGCTTTTTGTATTGCAATTTCTTTTGCGATTTTCATTATTTTTTTCACTTTTCCGACAAAGCTTTGTCGTTTTCGACATCCTTAGTGTAACAGCATTATTTTCCCCTGTACTTAGCCGGCAGCTAAGTATATAAAAGGATCATACAGACAGACAAAAAGAACCATCTGACCGATGTCATTTTCCGTCTGACATTGACCAAATGGTTCTCTGATAGATTCTGTCTGCTTTTTTATTGATACGTTATATTCTATAACGAAATCTCATCGATCCGTTTTAATTCTTCTTCGGTGAAATCAGCCGCCTGCATCACCTTAAGGTTCTCACAGATCTGCTGCGGCTTGGATGCTCCGATCAGGACGCTTGTCACATCTGAATCCTTTACAACCCACTTTAACGCCATCTGTGCAAGTGTTTCTCCACGCTCTGCTGCAAGGTCATTCAGCTTCCGGATCGTAGCGATACGGGCTTCATCTAACTGATCCCGGTGTAAAAATCTTCCATCCGTCATCACACGGCTGTCAGCCGGGATTCCGTTCAGATAACGGTCAGTCAGCATTCCCTGTGCCAGCGGACTGAAGGAAATGATGCCCTTACCGCATTCTCTTGCCGCCTGTTTTAATCCGTTCTTTTCAATTGTACGGTTAAAAATATGATAGGAATTCTGATTGATCACAAACGGACACTTCAGATCTGTTAAGATCTCACATGCCCTCTTCATCGTCTCTCCGTCATAATTAGACAGACCAACATACAGTGCCTTTCCGCTTCTTACGATCTGGTCTAATGCACCCATCGTCTCTTCAAGCGGAGTCTCCGGGTCCATTCTGTGATGATAAAAGATGTCGACATAGTCAAGTCCCAGACGCTGTAAGCTCTGATCTAAGCTGGCGATCAGATATTTTCTGCTGCCCCAGTTACCATAAGGGCCTTCCCACATGTCAAAGCCGGCCTTCGTACTGATGATCAGTTCATCACGATAAGATGCAAAGTTCTCTTTTAAGATCATGCCAAGATGCTTTTCTGCGCTTCCCGGCTCTGGTCCATAATTATTTGCCAGGTCAAAATGGGTGATACCATGATCAAATGCCGTAAAGCACATCTGCTTCATATTGTCGTAGGAAGAAAAATCTCCAAAGTTATGCCAGAAGCCCAGTGATACGATTGGAAGCTTCAAACCGCTTTTGCCACAACGGTTGTACTGCATTGTCTCATATCTTTTTTCGTCTGCTGTATACATAGTTACCTCCTGCTTTCGTTCTTTGCTTTGTTATTGTCAGTTTAACACTTCAAGTGTGCTTGAACGCAATCCTTTTTTCAAACTTTCGGAAAATTTCGTTGCAAAATCAGAAGGGATGTCTCTGATGTATTGCTTTTGCATCCAAAAATGCTATGATAGACATATCTATGAAAACAAAATTCTGCCGGCACACGATTGCTGCCGGCGAAAGAAAGGCTCACTTTTATGAAAACCTATACGATCAGTGAAGTATCGAAAATATTCGATCTGCCGGCTTCGACGTTACGCTATTACGAAGAAGAAGGCATCCTTACCAACGTCGGACGTTCCGCAAATCATCAGCGTATCTACTATGATATGCATATCAACCGTCTGCGTTCCATCTGCTGCTTCAAGCGCACCGGCATGTCAATTGCACAACTGAAGGATTTCTTTTCCTTTGAAGCGGATGAAGAACATTCGATTGATGATATGCTGGCACTACTAGAGGAGCAGAAAGTCACTGTCGAACAGAAATTAAAAGAACTGCACGCAGACTACGCCCACGTGCAGAAAAAAGTACGTTTCTATACGGATGTGAAAAAAGCAATCGAAAACGGGCTTCCAAAACCGGACTGGAGTGACTACAAATAACTCCCCGCCGGCTGGCAGATCTTACCACCGGATCAGTGTCATTCCCTGCGAACCCCATGCTCCGTAATATGTTTTCTTTCCAGTCTTATAGATCAGACGCATCTCTACAAAATAGTTCCGGTTTGTTTTCAGATTACGGATCGTAGTGCTCGTCTTCTTATCATCTGCTATTGTAATCTTTTTCAGTGACTTTTTCATCTCGACATCCATTGCATATGCGATCTGGTAACCGGCAATGCCTTTTCTCTTTTTCCACCGGATCTTCATGGTTCCCGCTTTATCCGAAGTCACCTTCGGTGCAGCATTCATCATCGGAAGATAACGTGCACTTACTGTATTGGAAAATGCACCATAATACATACCACGATAGGCGCGGATCCGGTAACTGTACTTAACCCCCGGCTTTGCTGTCTTATCTAACCAGCGCATGGTGGATGCATTTGTGATTACCTTTGTCTTCTTATACGTCTTCTCCTTTTCTGCCTTACGATAGATCTCAACTCCCTGTCTTGGGGCTTGCCTGCCAATCCAGTTTAGCCATACTCCCGTTTCCTGATCAGGATTTATTCTTACTCTGTCTATCTTGTTTACTACGACAGTATACGGAACCTGCACCGTACCCTGAAAACGATTGATACCTGTTACGGAAAGATAATTTTTCCCTGCCTTTTTCACTCCGGGCTTTGTCTTACATACATAGTCCGTACCTTCACGCAGCATTTTTCTCTGATACCTTGCGGTTACACTGGGCTTTACTCCACCACTATAGTTCACGCTTACTACGATAGCTGCCTGTTTGATAGCAATCGGTGCGCTCTGTCCACTATCCGTTTCGGCAGCCAATACCGGCCGCACATTTCCGATTCCTACAATCAGACCTGCCAGAATCGTAAAAAGAAACACCGCTGCTTTTTGTATCCTGTTTTTTTTCTTTCCCATAATCCGCCTTTTCCTTCCTTACTCTTTCTGCCACTTAATAGCATAATGTAAAATATACTGCCCTTCCGTCTGCTACATCCTCATAATGATCCAGATAAACTGCAACCGCCGGCAGTCTGTTCTCATCCGCCGGCGGTGGATTCTGCTCAAGAACTGCCGAAAATGTATTGATGATCGATGCTTCATAATATGCCATCCAATCCGCTGCCGTATCCCGCTCGTTGGGATCTTCTGCATCACTATCTGCCGGATATACCTGACAGAAACGATCCTTGCCAAGTGCCTGTGTCGTCGTCTGCCCGACCTTCGTATAATTGTCACTCTGATAGGCACTTAAAGAAGACAGCACCTGTAAGGACTCATATTTTTGCTGCAGGCTGACGCGCACCGACTCCGCAACGGTATCCCAGTTAATCTCAAGCAGCACCTTTTTCTCCTCCGGTGTTGTATCCGTTGTCCCGGTATCCTTCTTCTCGGTAGATGGTTTTGCCTTTTGGGGATTCACCGGTTTAGATCCTGCCGAATCTGCCCCTGCGCTCGTCTGTGCCGCAGCCGATGCTGCATCTGATGACACATTCTCCGGTGCAGCTGCAATCTCTTCTGATACCGCCGGTGACTGGCTGTTTACCGGTGTCTGCAATGTATCCTCTGCCTGCTGTGTGCCTGCCTCTGTATTCTTAACCGTCGGTGTTTCTGGTTCTTCCTTCCCCTTTTTCTGCTCTGTTTCCGTCTCAGCCTCCTCCGGTTGTAATGATTCTGTTGGCGCCCAGGCTTTGGTCTGTAAGTGTTCTGTATCTTTCGTAACCAAATGCTTTTTTTGCCCGGTATTTTCTACTTGTCCGGCAGCTTTTGCAATCACGTTTTCCTGTTTTCCACTGCTATGTGCCACTGCACTGCCGATCACTACAGATAACACACCGATCAGTAAAAAAAAGGATATCAGATAGATACCTTTCCTTTTTCCTATCCCGGCATGCTTTTTATCGATGTCCTCCACCGGTGTTAATCTGGTCATACAGTACAGACAAAAATGCAGTTCTGCCGGTATCTTTCGTCCGCACCCCGGGCATACTCTTTCCTCTGTCTTTTGTTCTTCCATAATCTTCTTCCTATAATCGTCTTTTTATTTCATATACATTCGTATACCGGTCTCCCGGATTCATCTGTGTACATTTTTTAACAATATGCCGGTATTTTCCCGTACAAAACCGGATAGATGGATGTTCCCCGGTCAGCATCACATTGATCAGTACCCCGATTGCAAAAATATCCGTTCTACAGTCGGTCTGCGTGATTCCAAACTGTTCGGGCGCTGCATATCCGATTGTTCCAAGCGTATCCGTATCCTTTTGCGAAGTCTTTTTATAAAAACGTGCAGTGTCAAAATCAATCAGCTTCACACACCCTGTATTATCGATCATTACATTTTCCGGCTTGATATCACGATGCACAATCCCACTGTCATGTAAAAATCCGACCGCATCGCAAAGCTGTGAAACTACGTTTTTCACACCTTTTCTATGATAACAGCCATCCTGTAAAACATCTCCGATCGTGATTCCGTCAATATATTCCTCAAGAACCAGACATCCCTCTTTTTCATGGACGACTTCATACACCTGTGGCAGATTGCTCTGTCTGATTTTCAGAAGATAGCGGTATACCTCACCATCGCCCTGGATATGTTTGACCAGTATATTCGTTCCACTCCTCTGATGCTTCATCACAAGTGTGGAACTATCCGGTGTCTGTTTTAACACGCGAACAAGCTTATATTCCTGTTTCAGACACTGTTCGACCCATTGATACATGACTTCCTCCTGTTTGACAAATAACCACTTTCATAATAACATACTGATAAAAACTGTCAACGCAAAGGAGCTATCATGATACAAAAACCAACAACCGAATTATTAGATTCTCTTAAGAATTCCGAAACTATTCAGAATTATCTGTCTGAATGTGAAAAGGACTTTGTAAAGCATCCGATCGGACAATATTTAAACAATCTTGCGCTCGAAAAAGGCCTTTCCAAATCGAAAATCTTTGCTAAAGCAGAACTGAATGAAATCTATGGCTACCAGATCTTTGGCGACATCAAAAATCCTTCCCGTGATAAGCTGCTTTGTATCTGTCTTGGTATGGAGCTTTCCCTTGCGGAAGTAACAAATGTCCTGAAATATGCCGGTTATGCCGTGCTCTACCCAAGGGACCGCCGGGACAGTATCATTCTTTATGGCATTTTAAACAAGGCCGACATCTACCAGATCAACGAATGGCTGTATGATGCGAAAGAACAGACTCTGTGCTGACTTTTTTATAAAAAAATAGACTGCATACGCAATCTACATATCGCAACCTATCTTCTAATTCATATGGATTCTCAGATATCTAAGACCTTACAGATCTCATCTATGTACTTTTCCCCGGTTCTCTCCCCATACATGATATGATTGATATACTGCGGACTTGTTCCGACCTGTGCCGCAAGTGCTTCCTGCGTCATCTCTAATTCCACCAGACGCAGTTTTATGATTTTCCCCATTGGAGTCAGTTTTCTTTGTGCCATATTCTCTCCCCTCAATCCGTTTTAGCATTGAGAATTCTCATTTGTTGATGTATAATAAAAAAGAAATCGTGTGAATTCTTAGATTCTAAGACGAATCTATTCTTCCATGCTTTCATATATATAAATTATATTTTGCATATATGAATTTGTCAATGTGTGAATGCACATTTGTAAATTTTTATATGAGCAAGTTTTTGCTCAAAATAGAAAATATCTACGGGAAATGAGGATTATTATGACAATAAGCCAACGAATTTTTGAACTCCTGAAGGAAAAGCACCGTACGCAAAAAGAGTTGTCAGAATATACAGGTATTTCTCCTGCTGCGATCAGCAGTTGGAAATCGAAAAATACCAATCCATCTGCCGACAAGATTGTAAAGATTGCAGAATTTTTTGAAGTCAGTCCGGTTTATCTGCTGACCGGTTCTTCCACACTGCCGGAGGATTCCGGGGAAACGGTTCTTCTGGATACTCCGGACGGTTATTCTACCGGCACGGATACACCCGAGTACCGGATGCTTCATATGTTCCGAAGCTTAGACCGCACCCAGCAGGGACATGTGCTTGCAATCCTTGAAGCGATGCTCAATGGCGTTCATGTAATGAAGTAATTTTTTTTACGGCGCATGATATAGAACTATATCATGCGCCGTATTTTTCAAAGCTGCACTGCTGCTATTTTTTCTTCCATTGTGCATACAGAGTAATCTTTCTGCCTGCCTTTGTCGTCAGATTCTTAATTGCAGCTTTATTCTAATAGGTTTTCCCTTTTCCATTCTTTTTTGTATTCCAGCCCTTGAACGTATACCCCTTGCGCTTAAAGCCATTCGCCGGAAGCTTATAGCTTTTGCCATAGACAGCAGAAAGCGTCTTTGTCTTTCCGGTAACTTTCGTACCGTTTGCCGAAAAGGTCACCTTATACTGATTCGGTGTCCATTTTGCATACAATGTCTTATTTCCGACAGAGCCCTTTTTGATCTGTGTGATCCGCTTTTTACACGTTGCATCGGTATACCAGCCCTTAAAAGTATAGCCCTTTCTCGTTGGTTTCTTTAAGGTAATCGTGGCTGTCGTAACCGTATACGTTGCAATGGTTCCCTTCGCTTTCGTTCCGCCATTCAGCTTATACGTGATCTTATAGGTATTCTTCTGCCACTGTGCATAAAGGGTCACTACGCTGCCATCTGTTGTCGTAAGCTTCGACCCATCTGCTTTGTTGGCATATGTCTTACCGGAACCGTCTTTTTTCGTATTCCAGCCCTTGAACGTATAGCCTTTTTTGCTGTATATATTTGCTGTAAGCTTTGTTCCATTCCCATAAGAAATGGTTTGACGTTTCATAGAACCGCCGGCTGCACCATTGCCCTGATAGGAAATGGTATACGTCACCTTAAGCTTCGCAACCGATTCAAGCCTTGTTTCCCCACACCTCTTACAGGTATACGTCTTTACCCCGGCTGCCGATACCGTTGCCTTTTTCGTCACCTTGCCATTATCCCATAAATGACCGGTTGCAGGGATCGTCTGTTGTCTGGATAATACCATCCCACAGATTTCACAATGACTGGCTTTTGTCCAGCCGGACTGCGTGCAGGTCGCTGCGATTTCCGCTGCATCAATCACTTCACGGTGGGAACATTCCTGATTCTCCGGATCCTTCGGGTTATCCGAATTGTCATTAGCGTCTGACTGCTTTTCCAGATACAGGGTAATATTCTGCTCTGTTTCCTTCTGTGATGCATTCCACTGTTCACCCAGATATGGATTGATACGGAGTGTTACGCATCCATTCTCTGTTTCCCTAAGATCTAACCGGTTATCTGCATCATTTACAAGCTCCTTATCATTTGGAAGAATGTAATTCCATCCAATATCGCTTTTTTGATATTTCTGATAATATAAGCCCTTTGCACCATCCACTTTAAAATTGCAGGAGGCATCCCCACCTGCCTGTATATCAAGCAGATACATTGTATATGGTTCAATCGTAACCGGATATGTCCCCGGTATCTGGTATTTTTTCGTATCATGGACTTCACGGTATACACGTATCGTCACTGTCCGTGCCTTGCCATCTGACCACTGATAAGGATCATCCAGACTCCAGTCATACGGCTTTATGTTAATAGTTCCTGTCTCATTCCCGGAAAACGTATCCTCTATATATAAAATACCGTTATTGCTGCTTCCGTTTCCACTTGGATAAGACACACTGATCTCATGCGCCATGTCACAGTACGCTTCGATCAAATACGTGCCTGCCTCCTGCGGTTCATACTGCCAACTGATACTTCCGTCTGCCGGAAGGGTCTGTTTATACTCTCCTACTTCTGTGATCACCTTGGGATTAAATGTATTTCCATACTTTGCTGCATTAGCCGCAAGCGTAGAACCACTCTCACCAAAAAGGCATAAATGTGCCAAAGTTCCCTTGGAATCTGCAATCTCACACTCAGGATTTAAAACGGTAAGATTTTGTAAAAATGGATATTTCTGTGCAAAATCCGCTCCAATGGGAGAAAATTTCTCCGGAAGATACAGATGGCGGATTCCTGCAGGACATGCGATAATTTCCGTCTGTTCTGCATTAAACAGCACTCCATGAAATACTGCAAACGAAGTATTACCATCTGCTAACCGGATCTCCTGTAACGAATCAGTATCTTTTACCGCATCTGCTCCGATTGAAGTTACCGATTCCGGTATCCGCAGACTATTTAGTGAACTGCATCCGGCAAAGACAGACTTCCCGATCGTCGTCAGCTTCTCCGGTAAATCTATTTCTGACAACGCACTGCACCCATAAAATACATGATCTCCGATCTCTGTAAGCTCCTTCGGAAGTGTAATATGCTTTAGGCTGCTGCATTTATAGAATGCCTGTGCCTGAATCGTCGTCACTGTATCCGGGATCACAACTTCCTCTAAGGCAGTACAGCCCGAAAAAGTATTCTTTATTGCCGTCAGTGACTTTGGCAGCGTCACATCCTTTAACGAAGTACACGATGAAAAAACTGCATTGTCTAAAACTGTAACTCCTTCCGGTACAATAATCCTATAAAGACCTGTCCGGCTAAATGCACATGCTCCGATCTCTGTCAAGGCAGCCGGTAATTCTATATCGGAAAGTGTACTACAGCCGGAAAATGCATATTCTCCGATCTGTGTTGTACCTGCAGGTATTTGAAGGGATTGCAGGGATGTACAGTTGGCAAACAGAAAGGATGGGATTTCCGTCATTTGCTCCGGTAAGCCGGCAGACTTCAGATTCCCACATCCCTGAAATACCCCGGAGCCGATCCAGGTAACCGTATCCGGTATCTGTATGGAAGTCAGACCGCTGCAATTTTGAAATACGTGATCATAGATCTCCGTGACACTGTCCGGAATATGCAGTTCGCGGAGTGATGCACAGCCCGAAAAGCATCCATCCGAGAGACAGGTCAGACCTTCTTTTAATGTCACACCAAAAAGACCGCTGCATCCGGCTAATGCATAGTTTCCAAATGCATCTACCGATGTGGTCTGTAGATCTGTCAGGCTGCTGCATCCATAGAATCCGTAATTCGGAATAATCCTCAGTGCTGATGTATCGAGCCCCTGCAGGCTCGCACACTGATAGAATGCACTCCTGCCGATTCCATCGATCACTACCTTACCATTTCCAAGGGTGCACAGATTCCTACAGCCATAAAAAGCCCTTGTTCCAATCGCAAGATGCCCCGCCGCCCCAGTAACAGCCGTCAGGTTCCCTGCTCCATAAAAGGCTTCCTCTCCGATTCCTATGACACTCTCCGGCAAATCCACTGTAGAAAGATCCGTATGATTCCGAAACGCTCCTGCGCCGATCTGTACTACCGTATAATCAGAAGCTGTTCCACTCTGTGGCGTAAGTGTTACTGTCTGTGGAACGGAAAGTGCAGTCTGATCTCCGCTATAAGACACCAGAACTGCCTGCTTCCAGATACCCGGAATATAGGAATATCCATCAGCATCTGTAACCGGATTCAATGAATACAGGGGCAGATATTTTGTCAGATTTGCATCCGTATAATTCTCACCACGGATATTACTGGTGATGATCGTACCTGCATCAATCGCAATTCCATAGGTATCTCCCACAGACAAAAATGTTGAAAAGTTCTTATTATCCACATCAAATTTCAGGATATCATCACCATCTGTCATATACAAGCTTCCATCATAGCTAAACAGTCCTGTCCGCAGACTTTTCCCGGTATCTGCATAAGATGCAACCTCTGTAAATGTTCCGTTCTCCCAGTTCATCCCTAGCACCTTATTGTTGCTGATCGTATACCAGCCGCCCTTGCAGCAAATGATCGGATTCTCGATATTATCCCACTCATAACGGTCGAAGGTGGTATCGTCACATGCCACTCCGGTATTCCAGTCATAATGCTTATTCACACCTTTTCCGATTGCTTCATCACTCAGCAGAAAGTAATCGTGCTCTGCCCGCCCATAAAGATCCGTTGTCGGATCATTCCAGGTGGTATCCACATGATACCAGTGACCGTTCACATAGATCTCATTCCATGCATGATCCATGACTCCGCTGGCAGCATGAGAACCGGTATGCCGAGTGCTTCCATCACTGCCTGATAGGCTAGTGCATAGGCTTCGCACACACCGGTCTTATTGACTAACAGGGAATATGCATCGTGATAGGTCAGTGTATGATCATAAGTAGCCGTCGTAACCAGATAATCATTGACAAACAATGCCTTTTGGACATCCGTCCATCCCGGATCTACCTGTGCCACGATCTGATTAAGTGCCTGATCATATGCCGCCTTCTGCTCTGCGATCTGTGCTGTATCCGCAGTATAGGTATAAGCAACACTTACTGCTGTACCATCTTCCTGACAGCTTACTAACAGCTTCTCTGTAACATAAAAAAGTCCACTGTTATCATTTACCACAGACTGATAAATGTCTGCGGATTCATCCGCAGTAAGATCATATGCGGAGAGATCTGTCTGTGGCTTCATCTGTGTCAGATCTTCCCGGATTGCCTCTGCTGCCCCGGAATAGTCTGTCCCGTTTATCTCTGTTTTTTTTTCGTCGTCTGCATCCGGGATCTCACCCTGTTCGAACAAAGAGACTTCCTTTTCCACGACCGTAAGTGCCTCTGTTTTTACTTCTTCTGTTTCCTGTGCCAGAACCGGTTCTACCGATGTATTCAGTAATAGCAGTGCTGCAAGAACACCTGCGGCTATTCTGTTTCTCTTATGTCTGTCTTTCATATCCAGTCTCCATATCTACGCATATTGTTTCATAATCTAAGTTAATCATATATATTTTCAAGCAGGAAATTTACATCCAATCTTTTTCTATCCTTTGTGATAACTGGATAAACATATCATGATATCTGCTTTTTGTCTGATGGATAATGTCCATGGCAATCACCTCATTGTATGCATGTGCCACATTATTCCTTGAAACAAGCGCATTCAGCCACAGCTCTTCGTCATCTATCATTCCCGCTTTATAAGCGGTTTTCAGTATTGTTCTGGGAGACCCTGTTGCACTCTCCGCATATCCGGAATTTTCTAATAATTCCTTCATTGCTTTCCATGCCTGTTCAAAGCATATCTCATATAATCCAACCATTCCAGCTATCTCTACATTTCCATAAGGTTCTTCATATGCATAAATGTCTCCAAGATTTTTCAATGCTGCTTTAAAATTCTCATACTTTTTCATAGATTACAATTCCTTCCCTATCAATCGAATCTAACAATTCCTTCTGAACCGGCTTATCCAGATCGATCATGTCAAATTTCAATAATGTAGATGTTTCTTCATCCACACTTAATATAAATGTACTGCTGTCTCCGCCACAAAATGCCAGATCAATATCACTGCGTTCCTTCTGGTCTCCTCTTGCTCTTGATCCAAACAGGATCACCTTTTGTACCTGATTCTGTTTTGCCAGATCAATGATCTCCTGAATTACCTTTAACTTGATTCCTGACTTTCCAAAACAAACTGCTTCTTTCATATAAACGACCATACCTTTTATCATATTATTTTCTATTATCAAGCCCCTTCGCAGATTTGTCAATTCGAGAATTTTTCACTATTAAAGCATCTTGCAAAATCCGTTTGGTTAGTTTAAGCTAACTATCGTGTAAATCATTGAGACTCCAAAGTAACCGGATGCAGAAAGCCTCCGGTCGGAGTTTCTTATTCTGAAAGGAGAACTACATTGAGTTATTTAGAGATTGAAAAAGTAATCGGACGCGAAATTCTTGATTCAAGAGGAAATCCTACGGTAGAGGCTGAGGTTTATCTTATGGATGGAACTGTTGCCCGCGGTACAGCCCCAAGCGGTGCTTCCACCGGAGAATTCGAAGCATTAGAGCTGAGAGACAATGATAAGAACAGATACCTTGGAAAAGGTGTCACAAAGGCGGTCGAAAATATTAATACAGTTATAAATGATACACTGACAGGGTTTGATGCTTCTGACATCTATGCGATCGACAAGGCGATGATCGAAGCCGACGGCACAAAGGATAAGTCCAAGCTTGGTGCGAATGCAATCCTTGCAGTTTCGATTGCATGCTGCCGTGCTGCCGCAACTGCCCTTGACCTTCCACTGTATCGTTTCCTCGGTGGAATCTCCGGCAACCGTCTGCCTGTACCAATGATGAATATTGTAAACGGTGGATGCCACGCACTTTCCTCCGGACTCGATGTACAGGAATTCATGATCATGCCGGTAGGTGCACCTTCCTTCAAGGAATGCTTAAGATGGTGCTCCGAAGTATTCCATGCACTCGCATCGATCTTAAAAGAAAGAGGTCTTGCGACATCCGTTGGAGATGAGGGCGGTTTTGCTCCGGCATTAAAATCGGATGAAGAAGCCATTGAAACGATTCTTGAAGCGGTAAAAAAAGCCGGTTATGAACCGGGCACGGACTTCAAGATTGCCATGGATGCTGCATCTTCCGAGTGGAAGTCCGAAAAAGGAAAAGGCTACTACAAGCTTCCAAAGGCTGGCACAGAATATACCTCTGAGGAACTGATCGAGCACTGGGCAAAGTTATGTGACAAGTATCCGATCATCTCGATCGAGGATGGACTAGATGAAGAAGACTGGGAAGGCTGGCAGAAGCTTACCGCAAGACTCGGTGACCATGTACAGCTTGTTGGTGACGACTTATTCGTTACAAACACCGAAAGACTTGCAAAGGGAATCGAACTTGGCGCAGGAAATGCGATCCTGATCAAATTAAACCAGATCGGTTCTGTTTCTGAAACCTTAGAAGCAATTAAAATGGCTCACAAGGCAGGCTACACTGCTATCTCCTCACACAGATCCGGAGAAACAGCGGATACAACCATTGCAGATCTTGCAGTTGCATTAAATACCTGCCAGATTAAAACAGGTGCACCTTCCAGATCCGAACGTGTTGCCAAATACAACCAGCTTCTCCGCATTGAGGAAGAACTTGGCGAAAGTGCCGTATATCCAGGAATCAAAGCCTTCAATGTAAAATAAACATACAGCATCAAATGTAAAAACAGCCGGACAATTCTAACTGAATTGCCCGGCTGTCTTACATTCCTGTGCGAAGCACCTTATTTATTCAGAAGCTCTAAGACCTCTTCCTTTGTGCTTACACCAATGAGTTTGCCACTAAAGACACCGTTTTTCATCAGTACCAGTGTCGGAATGCTCATGATCTGATACTTGAGTGCAAGAGATGCCTGCTCGTCTACATTGACCTTGCCGACCTTTACCTTGCCCTCTAATTCCTCTGCCAGTTCTTCTACAACCGGTGACATCATCTTACATGGTCCGCACCACTCTGCCCAGAAATCAAGCAATACCGGTACGTCACATCCTAATACTTCTGTTTCAAAATTATCGTTTGTAATTGTCATTACTGCCATGTTTTTCTCCTCCTGTATTCTTTTTCTTTTAGTTATTCTTACCGAATTCTGATAAAATTAATCCTTCGTTACGGTCGAGTGTCATGCCAACGCTCCATGCATTGACAAACAACAGTAACGGATTGCCCTTTAAGTCTGTGATCTTCTTCATATCCGAAGTTCCAGACAGCTTATCCATATCAATATCCGTATTTTCAATCCAGCGGATATGCTCATATGGAAGGTTCTCTAAGCGGATCTCAACATTGTACTCATTCTCCAGACGATATTTTAATACATCAAACTGTAAGACACCGACAACACCTACGATGATCTCTTCCATTCCACTGTTGTACTCCTGGAAGATCTGGATCGCGCCTTCCTGTGCGATCTGCATAACACCCTTAACGAACTGCTTACGCTTCATCGTATCAATCTGTCGTACCCTTGCGAAATGCTCCGGTGCAAACGTAGGAATTCCCTCGAATTCAAACTTATTTTTTGCAGTTGTGATCGTATCTCCGATCGAAAAGATACCCGGATCAAAGACACCGATAATATCTCCGGCATATGCCTCATCGATGATCTTACGCTCCTGTGCCATCATCTGCTGCGGCTGGGACAGCTTGATCGTCTTACCACCCTGGATATGCTTTACTTCCATACCTGCCTCGAACTTACCGGAACAGATACGCATAAATGCAATACGGTCACGATGATTCTTATTCATATTCGCCTGGATCTTAAATACGAATGCAGAAAAGTCTTCGGAAAACGGATCAATGATTCCAATATCTGCCTTACGTGGCAGCGGGGATGTTGTCATCTGTAAAAAGTGCTTTAAGAAGGTCTCTACACCGAAGTTGGTAAGTGCAGAACCGAAAAATACCGGTGAAAGCTCTCCCTTTGAGACAAGCTCCATATCAAATTCTGCACTCGCACCATCTAATAATTCGATCTCTTCTAATAACTGATCGCGGTACTCCTCTCCGATCTCTTCGATAAGAGCCGGATCATCAATATCTAATTCCTTCTCGGTACCTTCCTTCGTTCCCTTTAAGGTATCTGCAAAGGTCATGACCTTTTTGGTATTACGGTCATAGACTCCCTTGAAGTTCTTGCCGGAACCAATCGGCCAGTTGACCGGGCAGGTTGCAATGCCAAGCTCTTTTTCAATCTCATCTAAAAGATCAAAGGTGTCATTCGCATCACGATCCATTTTGTTAATGAAGGTAAAGATCGGAATATGACGCATGACACATACCTTAAAAAGCTTTCTCGTCTGCGCCTCTACACCCTTCGATCCATCGATGACCATGACTGCGGAATCTGCCGCCATCAGGGTACGATAGGTGTCCTCCGAGAAGTCCTGATGTCCCGGTGTATCAAGGATATTAATACACCGTCCGTCATAATTAAACTGTAATACCGAAGAGGTTACAGAAATACCTCGCTCCTTCTCGATCTCCATCCAGTCAGACACTGCATGTCTTGCAGTTGCCTTTCCCTTTACGGAGCCTGCAAGATTGATCGCTCCTCCGTATAACAGGAACTTCTCTGTCAGGGTTGTCTTACCTGCATCCGGGTGTGAGATAATTGCAAATGTTCTTCTTTTTTCGATTTCACTTCTTAAGTCAGCCAAAATGTTTCCTCCTATAGTATGAGCGGTGTTCCCGCACATGCTACTTCTATTCCAAAATATTGTAAAATTGTTGCAGCAATATCGGCAAAGCTGTCCCTTGTGCCATAATTTGTGCCTGCTGCCACCGGCTTACCATACAGGACAAGCGGTGTATATTCTCTTGAATGATCAGTCGATGGGGTACTCGGATCACAGCCATGATCTGCCGTGATCATAAGAATATCTTCCTCACGAAGTCCGGCAAGCAGTTCCGGCAGCCGTTTATCAAAATACGTCAGTGCCTTCGCATATCCATCCACATCGTTGCGATGTCCATACAGCATATCGTAATCCACCAGATTCGTAAAGCATAATCCTTCAAAATCCCGCTTCATATATTCTAAGGTACGGTTGATGCCATCCTCATTATTCACGGTACGCACATGATCTGTGATTCCTCTTCCGGCAAAAATATCAACGATCTTGCCAACCGATAAGACATCCTTTCCATGGGATTTTAACAGATCAAGCATCGTCTGCCTAGGTGGTTCTAAGGAAAAATCATGCCGTCTGCTCGTTCTTGTAAAGTTCCCCGGTTCTCCGGTAAACGGTCTTGCGATCACACGTCCGACTCCCAGCCTTCCGGTTAGCAGTCTGCGTGCGGTTCTACAGTACTCATAGAGCTGTTCAACCGGTACGACATCCTCATGTGCCGCAATCTGGAACACAGAATCTGCCGAGGTATAGACGATCAGTGCCCCGGTCTGCATATGCTCTTTTCCGTAATCCCTTATCACATCGGTTCCGGAGTATGGACGGTTACATAAGACATCCCTTCCGGTCTGTTTTTTGAATTCTTCCAAAAAGTCCTGCGGAAATCCTTCCGGGAAGGTCGGCAGTGGATGCCCGGATACGACTCCTGCAATCTCCCAGTGACCGATTGTTGTATCCTTTCCCTTCGATACCTCCGTCATTCTTGCAACTGCACCGGTAAAATCTATCCGTTTCTCTTCTATTCCCAGTTCTTTCCACAGTCCATTCTTCTTCATTCCATCAATCTGAAAGAATCCCAGATCTGCCATATTCGGCATGAAAAAATACGGACTCTTTGCACATGCCAGTATCGTGTTACTGCCCGCATCCCCATAGTCTGCGGCATCCGGCATCTCACCGATTCCAACACTGTCTAAAACAATAAGAAATACCCGTTTCATAAATAAGTACCTCCTTCTATTGATCCACAGAATAAACCGAGTATATTATAGATGTTTTTTCGGATTTCCGCAAGTAAATTACTTTTATCCATTGTATCGGATCCTCTTCCGTGATACATTTATAAGCAGAAATATTTTTAGATGGGATTGTGTGAAATAATTTTTTGCACGGAAATGGGGATTTAAATGATACATCAAAAGGAAACAATACTGATTGTAGATGATTCACGCTTACAGCGTGCCGTCTTAAATGAAATATTTTCGGAACAGTACAATGTTATTGAGGCTACCACGGTAGAAGAATGTTTAAAGATCATTGAAAACAAGATCAACCGATCGATCTGGTGCTCCTTGATCTTATCATGCCCGGAATGGATGGCTTTGATGTATTAAGCCACCGTCCGCTGATTCCGGAATTTTCCAAGATCCCGGTTATCGTTCTTACCACCTCGGATACCACAGAGATACAGACCAAAGCCTTTGAACTTGGTGCCAGTGACTTTATCAGCAAACCGATCATTCCATCCGTTGCACGCTTACGCATCAATAATGTTTTACAGGCAAACCGGAGGTTACAGGCTATCTTAAAAAGACAGGAAGTCTTACGTGTAAGGGCCGAATTAGATGAAATGACCCATCTGCTGAATAAGACTACCGCAGAGCATACCATCTCCCATCTGCTGATGGCAAAACCGACAGAGCCGCATGCCATGCTCGTGATCGATGTCGATAACTTCAAAGCGATCAATGACCTGTTCGGTCATAAAATGGGCGATCATACGATTGCTGTCATTGCAGGAATTCTTGCATCCCATTTTCCAAGTCCTGATATTCTCGGACGGATCGGAGGGGATGAATTTGTTGCGTTTCTGCGTAATATTTCTTCAAAGGAAGAGGTATACCAAAAAACGCAGGAACTCTTAGATGCTGTGACTGACAAAAGTGCTTTCTCGATTCCACAGAGCATTACATTAAGTATCGGTCTTGCTTTTAGTGAACCATATGAGACCTCTTATCACACACTCTTCGAAAAAGCAGATGCCGCACTGACAGAATCTAAAAATGCCGGAAAGCAGTGCTTTACGGAATATGGTGGATCCGCTCATATTCCAGATCGAAAGACCAAAAACGTCTTTTTATATACACATTCGAGAAATGTTGCTTCTACACTGGAATTTGTCTCTGCACCTTTCGATAAGCTGGAGCTTTTTTCCACCCTTAGCGGGCTTAGGGATAAATTATCTGCACCGGACCATGAGCTTGCTGCCATATTCTTAGATGTCTATAATTCAGATGACGATGTATCTGCCCTCTGGCAGGAACTTCGCACACAGCCGCTTAACAGTTCCATTCCCGTTATTGCGATCTGTAAGGAAGGGAATCTCACTCAGGTACGGAACGCGATCCTGTCCGATCAGATCGATGACCTGATCTTCGAACCGATCGATGTCGAGAGTCTGAAGCGGCGCATAAAGTCCGGTGCTGCCCGGCACATCTAAGAAATCCGGGTGTCGAAACATATTTTGATTGAAAAGACAAAATGCACAAACTATGTAAAGCAAACGTTTGCAGAACATATTTTGTGCATTTTGTCAATTATGAAATGTGCGGTAAACGCACACTTTTTTACTTTTTAGTTGTAACTGACTTTGCCTTTGACCAGTCTGAATAGATCCGGATCTTCTTATTACCGGACTTCACTTCCTTATAAGTACGGACTTTCACATAATATTTCTTTTTTCCTGTTAATCCCTTGATCTCTTTGGTCGTGCTTTTGGTATTCCTGATGCAGACTGTTTTTGTCTTACTTTTTGCAAAAGACGCATTCGCTGCATATGCAATCTCATATCCCGTTGTCTGTAAAGTCTGCTTCTTCCACTTAACCGTCAGCTTTTTCTTTCCTGCCTTTACGCTTACAAGAGAAGTTCCCTTCGGACAGATCTCATAGGTCTTTTTGAGTGTGCCTTTGTAATTCCCTTTGAATGTAACAGTAACAGATGCCTTTCCAACCTTTTTGTTATTCTGATAGGTAACCTTATAATACTGCTTTGC
>CACZPJ010000134.1 GCA_902782995.1 uncultured Lachnospiraceae bacterium
GCGATTCCGACTACTACGTTGTTCTTTCCGTCAGAGATTACTTTTCCGTTATTCACAGATACATTTGTGAAGTTGTCGTTTAAGATCATTCCGGTTACAACGGAGAATGGAACATAGACTTCTGTGTCTTTTCCATCGATCTTCTTTGTTACCTTCTCATTGTTGGTGTAATCGAAACGGATTGTTACCTTTCCGCTCTTTCCTGCAAGATCTTCCGGCTCGATCTCTTTTCCGTCTAACATATAAGTAACTTTCTGAGTGATCGGTGTTTCCTTATCTGTTGTTCCCTGATAGTAGATGTCGTTTCCGTCTGCCTGCCAGGTCAGCTTCTCGCCATCCTGTGAAAAGGTCTCATCACCCTTTACATTCTGGATATCCTTCAGATCAGATGCATCCTCTAAGCTGTCCTTTTTATCCGGGTTCTTTAACCAGTCGCTGACGATGGTCTTATTTACATTACCCTTTGCATCGGCGATCATATATACGGTTTCATCTTTTCCGATTTCTTTTTCATTCTTTGTACTGTCTACAATGCTGCCGATCGCATCCTTTAAGCTGTCCTCAGCATCATCTGTTTCGGTATCTTCCAACGGTGTCTCTGTGCTCTCTGCTACAACTGCTTCTCCTGCTGTCTTCGCTGCGCTTACAGAGTATACACCATATCCGGTTCCTGCAACAGCAACTACTAACATACCTGCAACAACACGGATCACATATTTATTTCTGAACTTTGTCTTTAATTCTGAATACTTCATATTCTTCTCTCCTTTTCCTATTTGCTGATTTCTGGTTTGAATCCTTTACTTGTATTTATAATCAGTTTATCAAATACCATGAACATTGCAGGTAAGATAAACGCTACAACAAGCAGACTGATAATTGCGCCTCGTGCAAGTAATGTACACAGAGAGCTGATCATATCGATACTGGAATAAAGTCCAACACCGAAGGTTGCTGCAAAGAAGCTCAATGCACTTACGAATACAGACTGTAAGGAACTGTTCAGTGCATAGGAGATTGACTCCTGCTTACCGGAACCGCCATGTCTTGCTTTCTTATACTTATTCGTCATAAGAATTGCATAATCGACGGTTGCACCTAACTGGATCGTACCGATTACGATCGATGCGATAAACGGTAATACCGTTCCTGTATAGGAAGGAATACCCATATTGATAAAGATTGCAAATTCAATAACCGCTACTAAGATAACCGGCAGTGAAATTGATTTTAATACCACTGCGATAATGATAAAGATCAATACAATGGATACGGTACTTACGGTCTTAAAGTCCTTATCGGTGATCGTGATCAGATCCTCGGTACAAGGTGCTTCACCGATTAACATTGCGGTCGGATCATACCGTTTGATGATCTCCTTGATCTCATCACACTGTGCATTTACTTCATCAGATGCCGTCTTATATTCAGACATTACATAGATCATCTGGTTTTTACCATTATCAAGTATATCTGTGATCATATCCGGAAGCATTTCCTGTGGAACTGTCGGTCCTAAAATAGAATCCTTACCCATTGCAAGTACAACACCGTCTACGTTGCTGATCTCATCGATCATAGCTGCTGCATCCTTCGAAGAAAGATTGCTGTCTGCTAAGATCATATGGGTTGCTCCCATGTCGAAATCTTCTTCCAGCTTGTTGTTTGCCTGTACACTGTCAAGGTCTGACGGAAGTGTTCCAGCCAGATCATAATATACTTCATTGTGTGTATAACCGTAAAGTGCCGGTCCTAAGATCACTAAGAATAACACGATGAAGATCGGGTACTTCTTCGATACGAAGTTACCAATACGTCCCAGATCCGGGATAATTGCCTTATGTCTTGTCTTCTCGATCGCCTTGTCAAATACAAGGATCATGGAAGGAAGGATCGTAACACAGCCGATTACACCAAGTACAACACCCTTTGCCATTACGATACCAAGGTCCATACCTAAGGTAAAGGTCATGAAACACATTGCTACGAAGCCTGCAACTGTTGTAATGGAACTTCCGACAACAGATGTGATCGTGTTTGAAATCGCATGTGCCATTGCACGGTTCTTATCTCCAGGGAAACGTTCCTGATTCTCCTGATAACTGTGCCACAGGAAGATGGAGTAGTCCATCGTTACTGCAAGCTGTAATACCGCTGCAAGTGCCTGTGTAATAAATGAAATCTCACCGGAAACAAAGTTGGTTCCTAAGTTATAAACGATTGCCATTCCGATACTTAATAAGAAGAATACCGGGATCAGGAAGGAATCCATTGTAAGTGCAAGCACTACTGCGGATAATCCTGCTGCAATTACTACATACATCACTGCCTCGCTGTTACAGATCTTCTTGATGTCTGTTACGACTGCGGACATACCGCTTAAGAAGCACTGATGATCGGTCAGTCCACGGATCTCTTCGATCGCATCTAAGGTCTCATCTGCTGACATTGATGTGTCAAAGGTTGTGATCATTAAGGTGCTGTTTTTCTCTTCATTATTGAATGCATCCTTGATCTCATCCGGGAGAACATCCATTGGGATAGAAATATCTGCTAAGGTATCATACCAGATTACATCTTTGACATGATCTACGTTCTTGATCTTATTCTCGAGATCAACAACGCCCTTTTCGTCCATCCCCTCGACGACGCATACCGAAAAAGCTCCGGTACCGAACTCATTCAACAGGATATCCTGTCCTTCCATTGTCTCAATGTCATCCGGCAGATATGATAAAATATCATAATTGATTCGGGTGTTAAAATAACCCAGTGCAGCCGGTATCAGTAACAAAAAACTGATGATCAGAATTGGGATTCTGAACTTAACGACTTTTTTTCCAAACTTAATCATTTTCTCACACTCTCTTTCTTTTTACTGTATATGAGTATAAAAAAAAAGATTGAATTCGAAAATATTCAATCTTTTTTTGCTGTATGAGATTCGTATACATTTTCCGTGTTTTGTCGTCGCTGATATACAGATTCTGGTTTTTGTATAGCTAGATCTCTTTTAAAATATCCTCGATCGAGTGCCGGATCATGTAATTATAGGTATCTGCCATCTCCTTTGCAGAGATCGTCATCCCTGTCCTAAGCCAGTTTAAAACCAGAAAACACATGGACTGCGCATGGTATTCTGCCACCAGTTCCATGTTGATCCACGGATACTGGCACTTTCTTCCGGTCGCATTATCCTTCAGTACCTCAAGGAGCACGCTTTTGATACACTGCCTTACAATACTTTCAAACGAATTCTGTCCGTCTAGGCGGCTTGCCTTGATATAGAATTCCTTTTCCTTCTCGATATTGGAAAAAAGCAGGATCAGTGCCTGATCTACCATCTCATTGCGGATGAGCGGCTTTACCGGTTCTAACAGTTCCGACATGATGATCCATTCTAACAGTTCATACTTATCCTGAAAATGGTTATAGAATGTCGGACGTATTACTCCCGCCTTGTCTGTGATCTCCTTTATTGTAATCTTATCAATCGGTTGTTTTTCAGCTAACTCTTTTAAGCTCTCTGCCAGTAAGATATCTACTGCATTTCTGCCCTGACTCGTCATATGTACCTCTCTGCCATCCCCGCTGTTCTGCTCTATATGATTCACCGAATTATTGTTATGCTTCTCGCGGTCTTATCCTCGTTCAGATTGATCAGCTGTCCGTCATCAAGGATCTTGATGATCGGTCTTAATACAAAGTTATGTGCATTCTTCACGACAACTGCCCTTCTTCCATCCGAAAGCTCTACCTCGCAGCCGGACGGATAGACTGCCACCCATTTTAAGAATACATCCACAAGCTGCGGATCAAACTCTGACCCACACATCGCCATCAGATACTCAATCGCATCTGAAGGTGACAGTGCCTCTCTGTATGGACGCTTGGAGGTCATGGCATCATAAACATCTGCCAGCTTGATGATTCTAGCATTGATGTCGATCTCCTCACCGGACTTACGCATCGGATAGCCTTCTCCATTATAAGACTCATGATGCTGTAAGACACCTGCATAGACCTCCGGCGCAAAGTCATACGTATCATGTAAAAACTCATAGCCCAGTCTCGGATGCTGTAAGACGATGCGTCTTTCTTCCTCATCTAATGGTCTTTGTGCATTCAGAATATCGATTTCTAAGAACTTCTTACCTATATCATGTAAAAGTGCAGAAGTTGCAAGGATCCGTAGTTCGTATTCATCCATTCCGTATCGTGCACCGATCACCGTAGAAAGCACAGCTACATTGACTGAATGAAAAAATATATAATCATCATATGTCTTAAGATCCATCATATTATACATCGCATCCCCATTATTCATGATATGTTCTACAACATCCATGACAAGCTTACGTATCTGCCATTCACTGGCATCCTCCGCATCTTCATCTTCCATAAATAAAGTGCGTACGATCTTTAATGCCCGGCTCTTGACTTCCGGCTTGATCACTTCTTCTATTTCAACATCCTCTGTAAATTCATCATCAATATAGACACCGGGTAACCCGATGGTCTCTAAATTGGTGATATATTCCTGATTCAGGATCTGATGTTTTGCTAAAAGCATACGGCCTCCGCCATCGTAAATATCCTGACCTAGTGCCATGCCTTCCTTAATTCCTGCTATCGGCAGATATCGCATATATATTAACGCTCCTTATTCTCTTGCGTGTGAATGTTTCCACATCTGTTGATATCATCTGATGCGTGTACATTCTATACCATTTTCTTTGCAATTACAACATTTTCGATACAATTAAGTTACTCTTAGAGATATATTTTCTCAGTTTCCAATTCCATTTCCGATTCCGTTTCTATTTCCGGTTTGTCGATTTTTTCCGATTCTGTCTCTAGCTCCGGCTTGTCGATTTTTTCTGATTCCGTTTCTATCTCCGGCTTGTCGGTTTTTTCCGATTCCGTTTCTATCTCCGGCTTGTCCATTTTTTCTGATTCCGTTTCTATCTCCGTTTTGTCGATTTTTTCCGTTTCCGTCTCTGTCTCCGGTTCATCGATGCTTCCGGTATCAGACTGATCGCCTCTGGCTGCCTCTGCCTTCTTTACCGATGACCACTCGCCATAGATTGTCTTGCCAAACGAATTCTTCTCATAGATCCGGATCTTATAATAACTGACTGCCTTTGGTGCAGTTGTATCCTCAAAGATATACTCTGATAGTCCGCTTTCTACTATATTGCGTCCCACCTGGACGTAAGTACCATTCTCGGATGTACTGCGGTAGATCTGATAGCCGGAAGCTTCACTCACCAGCTGAAAGTTCAATGTCACGGAATCATCCTTGTTCCTTACTGCCTTTTTCACCGATACCGCATCGGTATACGGCGTTGCACTTACTACCCTTGAGTAGGAACCATAGACCGTTTCCTTTCCAACCGTCAGATAAGCACGTACCTTCAGATAGTATTCACTGCCCGCTGCAAAGCTCTTTCGATAGGAGATCGTCTTCGCATCCGTGATCTTCTTATACCGCACGAACTCACCGTTATTGGTATTGCACCAGTACAGTTCATAGCCGGTTGCCGGTGTGACCTTATTCCATGCCAGCTCTAATCTGCCACGTCCGGCAGTCACTGTATTGATCGTAACGCGTTCCGGCACCGGAATTGCATGCAGGATATTCGAATCCTTTGCCTTATACTCCTTACCGGATTTTTTCACATAAGCTTTTACCTTATAATAATAGGTCTTGCCTGTCTTTGCCTTTGTATCCGTATAAGTTAAGGTACTTCCCTTGCTGATCCGTTTTATCTTCGAATACTTACCCTTTTTCGAGGTTGCGCGATAGATGTCATAACCGCTTGCACCTTCTGACTTTTTCCACTTTAATAATACTGCATTAACCTTGCCCTCTGCCTTTGTCAATGTGGTTGGTCCGACTGTCACAGTCACCTTAACTTTACTGCTGAAGCTGCCGTTTAGGGTCGATGCAATCGTAAAGGAACGATAAGTACGGATCTTATAGTAATACGTCTTTCCTGCCTTCACGTCCGTATCATAATAAAGGGTATGAACCCTGCTCGGTATACAGGATACGCGCTTATACTTTCCATTCTTGCTGGTGGCACGGTAGATCTCATAGCCATCTGCGTATGCACTGGCTTTCCAGGTGAGCAGCACACGGTTATAGCCGACCGTTTCCGTATGGATTCCCTTGACCTTTCCACGCTTCGACGGCATCTTTTTATACTTCGCCTGCTGATAACCCGGAACCTGCTTCCAGGAATGGATCGTATTAATATATGGAAGAAGCCGGTTCGTCAGATGTAAGCCATCCGGGGAATCGATATACTGGAATACATCCCAGATCAGACGCTTGGTATAAGTTGTTTCCCGAAGTCCCCACGCGATCGTTGTGTGTGTGCTTGGGTCGATCTCTCCCGGATTGTCAATATGTCTGCCATAGATAAAGGCTTCGATCATACTGTTCGATTCACTGATATAGTAAGCGTAAGCATAAGCGGCCGCCTGCGTAAGCTGTCCGTGACAACTGTTAAACGACTGCTCAGAGAGCATGATCTTGACATTTTTTCCGAAATGCTTTTTCACATAATTCGTCAGGACACTTAAGTTATTGAAGTTTACAATGGCAGCATCCTCAGAGTTAGCCGCAAGTCCATCATC
This sequence comes from uncultured Lachnospiraceae bacterium, assembly GCA_902782995.1. Classification (GTDB taxonomy): domain Bacteria; phylum Bacillota; class Clostridia; order Lachnospirales; family Lachnospiraceae; genus Roseburia_C. The sequence continues at coordinate 6,646 of CACZPJ010000134.1, forward strand.
CCAGAATTCCGGTATGATAAGACCCTGTGAATAGGCATGATAGGCTATATACCAGTCTGTCAGTCCCTCAGCTTTTAACTTCTGATAGAACTTGTTTAAGATCGCTTTATCCGAAAAATACGCGGTTCCGCCGTCATCGAGATCACGGTTCCAGAAGTAATCCAGACTCAGATAAACATGTGCATGCTTATTGACACTTTTTACTGCGGTATGACAGATACGGAATGCACGCACATAGCTGTCCATATAGGACGAAAGGCTCTTGCCTCCCGCATAATTCCATTCCTTTGTATTTCCGAGCTCATTGCCAAGAATCCAGCCGGAGATCAGATGGGACTTCTGTCCATAGCGGGATGCCAGATAAGTCATAATCGCTTCAAACTCACGGCATGCCTTCTTACTGCCTGTGTTGATCGAGCTGTAAAAAGCCTGGTCGCTTCCGCGGAACCGAAGAGGATTGAGCCTGCTGTCTTCTGCATTGCGCAGCAACAGAATCGCCGTTACACTGCTTCCCATCCGGTTATAATCGCTTACAATCTGATCGTAATAGCTTAACATTGGACCATTGAAGTAATAGGTCGTTCCCTTATAGCGGTATGCATCTCCTGTGCCCTTGTCTGCGATGATCGAATTCAGGGTGATATTGATTACGGTATGCTGTACACCAAGATCTACGGCATCTCCGTAATTTTCCACCTGCAAGCCCTTTTTCGAATAGGTCTTCGGGTACTTTCCCTTATAGCCTGCAATCTTTTCCGGGTTCGTAATGTAGCGGGTATTACTGATGATCTTATACTTTTTCCCACTCTTGTAAGCGACTGCGAACTTCGAAAAAAGTCTGGAATTATTTTTTCCACGGTTCAGTGGTGTCTGAAAGGTTACAGTTCCCTTCTTCGCCTTGACCGAAGCAAGCGGCTTCCGCTTCGTGGTTGCGCCAACCTTTTCATTTGCATCATAGGCAACCAGATACAGCTTTTTGCCCATTGCCTTTGTCTTCTTTGTCACTTTTGCCTTTACGACAACCTTTTTCCCACTGCCATTGATCGTACAGCTCTTGATCTGGCTTAAGCTTGTAGCAGCATCCGTATCTGCCGGCTTCACCCAGACCAGTGCTGTTATGAGCAGAAGGAACAACAGCCCTCTTTTTATCCAGCTTTTCTCTCTCCGGTTCTTCATCTCATTCCTCCCGTACCTTACACTGTAAAACAGATCCACGAATGCTTATGCAAGCACCTCATCTAAGTGACGCATCACTCTGCGTAAGCAGATCAGCGTGATCATAAGGGATACCAGCTCAGCGATTGGGAAGGATAACCACACCAGATCTAAGATACCGGTCAGGGACAGTAAAAATGCAACCGGGATCAGCACTACCAACTGTCTTGTTACCGATACGATCAGGCTGTATACACTCTTTCCGAGTCCCTGGAACACACCACTTGCCACAATGGAAAAGCCTGCGATCACAAAGTGGGAGCAGATGATCCGAAGCGCCGGGATACCGATCTCTAACATCTTATCCGATGCATCAAACATCTTTAAGAGCGTTCCCGGGATCAGCTCTGCCACGATCAGACCGATCAGCATAATCGATACCGCATAGATCACGCCAATCTTCATCGTCTTTTTGATTCGATCCTTATGCCCTGCACCATAGTTGTATGCCACGATCGGGATCAGTCCGTTGTTCAGTCCGAAGACCGGCATGAAAATAAAGCTCTGTAACTTGAAGAACACACCAAAGACTGCGGTTGCTGTAGAAGTAAATCCCATTAGGATCTTGTTCATCAGAAATACCATGACAGATCCGATCGACTGCATTAAGATACTTGGCACGCCGACAATAAATACCGGCTTAAGCACTTCCTTTTTCAGTCGCAGCTTCTTCCATGAGAAATGCAGTTCCTTATTCACATGCAGATTCAGGTATAACGCAACAAACATTGCAATGATCTGACCTGTGACTGTCGCGATCGCTGCACCGGCAATGCCCAGCTTCGGGAAACCGATCAGTCCAAAGATCAGAACCGGATCTAAGATCAGGTTAATGACCGCACCGGTCATCTGTGTGATCATGGAATACACGGTCTTACCGGTCGCCTGAAGCAGACGCTCGAAGCAGAACTGTCCAAACATACCCATACTAAACATCATACAGATAGACATATAGGACTTTCCATACGCAATGATCTCCGGAATATCTGTCTGCACTGCAAAAAAGGTCTCTGAGAAAAATGCACCGATCACTAAAAAAATCAGATACTCTAAGCCGGCAATAACGATTGCCGTATTTGCAGTCTGATCTGCTTCTTCAAAACGCTTTTCTCCTAACCGCTTCGACAATAATGCATTCACACCGACTCCGGTACCTGCTGCTACTGCGATCGCAAGAGACTGCATCGGGAATACAAGTGAAACTGCGGTCAGCGCATATTCATCAATTTTGGCAACGAAAATACTATCTACAATATTATAACAAGCCTGCACGAGCATAGAGATCATCATCGGTACCGACATCTCAATGAGCAGCCGGTTTACCGGCAGTGTCCCCATCTTATTCTCGCGTGCTTTACTCTGTTCTTTCTCCATTACTTACTCCTAAATCTCATCTTCATCAAATTCTACTGTTACAAAATAGCCCTTCGGGGTCTCTTTGACATCCACGACCTTCCCCTCTTTGGACTTTAATCTTTCACGAAAGGTATAATTTGCCGACATGGCATAGGACTTCCCTAACGTGTAATAATACGACATCGGAAGCTTTCCCTCCGAAACCGGAAGCACATCGCCCACTTCAAGAAGCCCCAGACGTTCCATTTTAAACTCCATCTGACGCATGTTTAATCCCTCTCTTCGAATTCCACATCGATCGCTTCTGCTTCCATCCGTGCAGTCTTTACCGCATGGTTGACCTTTGCAACAATGATCAGATCACTGACACCATCAAATACCAGCATCAGGCCAAGAAACCAGGTAACCCCCATTGCAACGGAAAAAGACTTCCAGATCAGGAGGATTCCCAGTACGATCGTTGCAGAGGAAAACAGGCTTGAGATCCACCAGCTCTTATCTCCATAACTCTTTCCTTCCATGGCAAGCTGCATATCCTCCATGCCGTGCATTACGAATATAATTCCTACCACAATCGGGATCATACGCGCCACAAGAGACGGACGGATCATGATCAACGCACCAAGTGCAAAGACCACAATTCCACTTGCCAGTCCAAAGCGGCCTGCCTCACGGTCTGCCAGATACGTAAATGCACTGGCTGCTCCCATCACAAGCAGTACCAGTGCTAACGCACGGCAGAGCAGCAGTGTCGTCTTTTCCGGCCAGATCATAACTACAACACCAATTACCACACAGACAACTGCCGATACCAGAATGTCTGCTTTTATTTCTTTTAATAATGTCTGCATTGTTTTCCCTCCTGAGCTATTTCTTCCTAATATAATTACTGTATGATATCTGCAAATTCTGCCTGTGTCACTTCGGCTAATGCGGCCGGATCTAATACGATCGTCGTGCCGATGCGCCCGCCGCTGACATAGACCTTCTCATAATTTTTCGCACTCTCATGGATGACCGTCTTATACTGCTTCTTCATGCCGATCGGTGTACAGCCGCCACGGACATATCCGGTGATCTTGTTAATATCCTTCACATGGATCATCTCCACCGACTTTTCCCCGACGATCTTCGCTACATTCTTCAGATGTACTTCCTCCGTGATCGGAACGACAAACACATAATACTGTCCGCTTTTCCCCTGCATCACCAGTGTCTTAAAGGACTGTTCCACCGGTGCTCCGGTCTTCTCTGCGGTATGAAGTCCGTCAATAAACTCATCACATTCATAATTGAGAATCTCATATGGGATCTTGTGCTTATCTAAGATCCGCATGGCATTCGTTTTTACTTCTTTTCCCAACTCTATCACGCTTTCTTCTATCATTATGGAACTTATTTTCCACCATTTTCGACCTATATAGTAACAAATTCCGGCCACAATGTCCATACGGGCATTCCCAGTTTCTACCTATTGAATGAATTTCGCCCTGCCTTTCACATCTCTTTGTCAAAATTGTTGGAAGAATTCGAAAAAAATTAAAAATATATAAAATTCTGCTGCAATATTTACACCAATTTCAATCCATGTTACATTAGAGGTGCAGGCAGACACCGGTATCCGATGTCTGCTCCTGTGAAGGATCCGTCGTGACGATCTGCCTTCTTAAGGAGGTATTCTATGTCACACAAAAAACATTCATTTTCTTTATTTCTAGGTCTTATCTGTATGGTTTCCATACTTTGTTCCAGTCACCTGTCAACAGACACCTATGCAGCCACGCGCAGCTTTATCGTGCTGAACACCTACAAACAGACGCTGTCTGTCGGAGATGAATACTTTCTGCTTGCCATTTCATCAAACGGAAAGTCACCATCCTATTCTTCGAGCAGCTCCTCGGTTGCATCGGTCAACACCTATGGGAAGATCACTGCAAAAAAGGCAGGCTCTGCTACGATCACCGTAAAAACACGCGGCGGGGAGGCAGCCTGTAAGATCACGGTACGAAAAACGGTCGTTACACTCAGTAAGTCCGGCATAAAGCTGCAGATTGGCGGACAGGCAAGACTGACTGCCAAAGTATCTACCGGACATTCGATCCGTTGGAAATCTGCAAAGCCAAGCATTGCTTCGGTTACAGCAAATGGTGTGATCATCGCCAAAAAATCAGGGCAGACCACGATCACCGCTTCGGTTGACAATACCTCTGTCACCTGTAAGGTGACAGTAGAAGTTCCGACGGTGCGGCTTAGTAAAAGTACTGCTTCGCTCTATCGCAGACAGCACATGCGGTTAGCCGTAACATCCACTTCGAACGGTACTCCGATATGGAAAAGCAGCAAAAAAAGTGTCGCCACTGTAGATACCAACGGAAATGTCACAGCGATCCGCCATGGAACGGCTGTCATCTCTGTTACGGTAGACGGTGTCACAAAGTCCTGTACCGTTACGGTCAAAAAACCGGTGATCACCTTTACACCATCTAAGATCACTTTAAATCCCGGTCAGCTCTATACCCCTTCCATCCATGTTTCCTCCGGCAATACCCCGGAGCTTTCGAGCAGTAACATCAACATCGTAAGCGTGGAAGCAGACGGAAGGATCTATGCAAGACAAAAAGGCAAGGCTTATATCTATGCCACAGAAGACGGCACAAAAAACAGCCTGATCGTCACTGTAAAGTAACAACCAGACTGCCTGTGCTTTTGTTTTAAGATCTATGACACATCTTTCGCAGATTGCGCGGCGGATCATTTCTTTTTCTCTACATATACGACACCAAATACACCGTTTCCGGTATGTGCACCGATCGTTGGTCCGATATTATACATCGCCTTTGTCTTGTCCCAGATCTCAACATTCTTATCCTCTAAGAAGCTGCAGAACTTCTCACAGTTCTCACGTTCATGGGCATAGACGAATTTCCAGCCATATTCCGGATCAAATTCGGTTGTCTCAAGGATCTTTTTCAGTTCGAGCATTGCCTTTTTCATTCCAAGACACTTCTGGCATACCTCAATCTTACCTTCCTTATTCAGCATGATCATCGGCTTTAATCTGGCGATCTCACCGACACCTGCCTGCGCCCTTGTCAGACGGCCGCCCTTATATAAGTATTCGAGTGTATCGATCACAACACGGATCCCTACTCTGGTCTTTAACTCTTCAATGACCGCTACGATCTCTTCGGCGGTATTCCCTGCATCACGCATCGCGATCGCTTTTTCGATCAGAAAACGCATCGCTGAGATTGCTGTTGTACTGTCTATAATATGTATGTCATCATACTCTGCCATATTTTTGGCAAGATTGGCACTCTGACAGGTTCCGCTTAAGCCGGATGCAAGCAGGATAGCTACCACACTGTCACCGCTTTCCTTTGCTGCTAAAAATTCCTTCAAAAACGCCTCCGGTGACGGCTGGGATGTCTTCGGATAATCCTTGCGCTCTAATAACTTCTGATAGAACTCATCCTTGGTAAGTTCAAAACAATCCTGATAGCTTTTCTCCCCAAATGTTACCGAAAGAGGAACGCAAATCAGGTTCTTATCTATCATTTCCTGCTTCTCATAATCTGCTGAGGAATCAATTACAATCCTTACTGCCATCCTTCTTCTCCTTTTCATTTTCAAACTAAACTGCAGGCATATAAATGCCGAAACGCCTCTCAAATGAACTATATAGAATCTGCCTGTGTTTGTCAAGCAGCGATCCCTTCCATGAAGAAGAAGGGCAGTATTTTTCTTATGAATGATCGAATACGACTACGATCTCATGCAGGTCTGCGTCAAGTGCAGCGATCTCTTCCTTTTTCAGGAAAGCACTGCCATTTAATACTTCCAGTTCCTTACTTCCATCTAAGGCTGCCTGCTTTATGACATAACTGCCATATGCAAGATGCTCCGGATTCCGATAACGGATCTTAAAGGCAGCACCGCCAAAATTCACCTGAACCGAAGCCTCACCGGCATCGTCAAACTGTTCCGGCATAAGCTTTGGTGTCAGTACCAGATCACCAGCTTCTCCGTGTACACCGAATGCTTCTGTTAACAGTGTCAGCATATACCAGCTTGCTGCACCGGTCAGATAGTGATACATTCCTCTGCCGGATGCATTAAAGTACTCCGGTATGCCCGGATAAATACGGCTGACTTCGGTATTTAATGCGGTATCTGCCAGTGTCTGCAATGCCTTATAGCCTTCCTTTACAAAACCTCTCTGATACAGTGCATTCGCATACATGACGGTCATATGTGAAAATACCGCACCGTTTTCCTTTTCTCCGTATGCAAAGCCAAACATTCTTCCAAGATCTGCCTTTAACTCATGGAAATCCGTATTCAGGCAGTATCCGCCACGACTGGCATCATACAGATACCGGTCTGCACTCTTACATACCGAAGCGATCTGTTCCTCCTCTGCCGTTCCGCTCATAATAGCAAATACCTGTCCGGTCAGCATCATACGGACTCCGGATTCAAATACACCCTCGACTGCCCTGCCATGATTATCGTAATAGCTGTTGAACCATCCGTTTCCTTCTCCATCGGTGATCCACTCACTCTTTCGGATATGCTCCATGATCCAGTCCGCCTTATGGTTAAGACCCGCGATCAGTTTCTCTGCATCTACCGGCACGGTTTCACCGCTAACCGTATGACTACAGCTTTTTGCATAAGCAGAAAGGATCTCTCTCTTTTTCTCTATGCTGTCATAGACTGCTTCATCGTCGGTTAACAGGATCTGCATTTCCTTTAGAATCGCAAATTCCTTTTTCTGAAGCTGATCCTTGAGCTTACCGATATAAACCGCAAGATTCTTCAGATTACCGGCATAGGCTGCGGTAAATGCAACACTTTCCCCACGGTCTGCTGCCATGTCTAAGGCATCATTCCAGTCTGCCCCACGAAGCAGGATGTGGTTGTGCTCTCCTACTTCGTAGAAGGCACACAGATTCTGTAACAGCAGATGTTCTAAGATACTTCCACGGTAGATTGTACCCTCTGCGTCCTTTTGAACGCTTCCATCCGAAGGATCCCAGTCCTCATCGGCTGCCGTTCCACGCTCCACCTGACGATCCTTAAAATAAGAAGCCGGCTGATTTAAGATATCCAGATCTCCGGTCTGATTGATATAAAGCTTCGTCGTAAGAAACGGCCATACGCCATGATCCATCCAGACACGCGTGATATTATTGCGGTCTGCAATAAACTCGCCCTGTTTTTCTCCGATAATCGTTGCATTCGTACCATCGACACGGACACCGCCATAATTATCAAGGATCATCTGACGTACTTCTGACGGATCCATGATAAGCAGTGCCAGACAGTCCTGCCAGAGATCTCTCCAGCCTCTTCCACCCTTTCCATAATCATGGTGCGGAAGGAAGGAACAGCCATAGATTCTTCTTAAGATCGGCTGGAAGCTGACCCAGCGCATATAGCTGTCAAAGTCCGGCTTACCGGTATGGAAATAAACATTCACCTTCTTCTCCCAGTATTCCTTCATCCGGTCAAATGCTGCCAGAACCTTATCATCCGTCTGATAATCCGCTACTGCTGCTGCAATCTCTTTTTCCTCTTCCGTTGCGCCTAAGAAGACCGTATAGGCATACTTCTCACCCGGCTGCATCGTAATCTCTGCAAACTCCAGTGCGCCGACTGCTTCCCTGCCATCGATTCGTGTGCCTGCAGAAACCGGTGTTACACCACCCTTTACTGCCGCCGGACAGGTAAAGCTTCCGCCTTCTCCGATATAATCCTCTACCACCGGATAAAAGCCTACAGGTGCCGCACCCTCTCCCGATACACCACAGACGAAGTACGTCATATGATTCAGCTTGTGTCCACGTTCGTCAAAGGACATGGTCGGGCAGACCTGTACACCATATTCCGTTGTCCTTATCCGGTGTAACAGAGAAGTGACATGTCTGTGATCCCTGATATTGTCTGCGCTTCGTCCATAGATCGGAATGGCAGCGACCGGTGTAACTGTCTTTGGCTGATCGCCGGTATTCTCTAATACGACATGCATCAGTTCTACATTATGTGCCAGCGGAACAAAGGAAGTGACCGCAGCACGGATCTGATAGGTGTCTGATGTTCTTGTTACGGTCTGCCACATGAAGCCTGCGGTCAGTTCACACTCTTCCGGCTTCCCCAAAAAGCGGTCGAGTTCTGCCTGTGCAGATGCTCCTGTTGCAGACCAGATGCCTGCATCCTTGATCCTGCACCAGAAGTTTCTTCCGGAACGGTTATTATGCAGATTCTCTGAGCTGACCGGTTCCATCAGAAACGTATTCTGACCGAGCTTACTGTCTCCTCCAAAATTCGGTGTAACAGCACTTTTGATGCCCTTTTCTCCGGCGACCGGAAAATACAGATAACTGTAATCCTCCGGCTGATTTACACGAAAGGTCTCATTCTGATTTATAAATTCCATTTTACCCATAGCAATTTACTCCTTTGATGAATTTGACCTCTCCCCACTATGTAATTCTATCTTATCCTATTTTCCAGCAAAAAAAAATTCATTTTCCGGAAAAATAGCCCGATTTTCTGACAGAAATAAAAAAAGAATACCAAAACAAAAAAAGACCACCAGACAGAACACCGCACTACGATAAACTAATCATCCACTTGCGCCTCTTAAAAATAACAAGTGATACAACCAGCCTGAATATTTCTTCCGTGGTAAGCAGTGTATACACACCGGCAATCCCCCACTTAAATACATACGCTGCAAGCAGACACAATGGGATTCCGATGCACCATGTGCCAATAATATCAATCACCATTATGATTTTGGTATTACCGCCGCTTCTTATAATTCCACCGCCAAGTATCATATTTTCAACCTTGACCGGTGCATACAGTGCAAACACAATCAGTAGTATCTTTCCAAGTGCTTTTACGCTGTCATCCACACGATAGAATCCGGTATATACCCCTGCCAGTACCATCAGCAGTGCAGAAACGGCTACCGCTCCCGCTAAGCCTGCATACATGATCTTCTTTGACTCTGTGTAAGCCTCATCGTATTCTTTCCTGCCAAGCCTCTTGCCGACCATTACACCGGCAGCCGCCGACAATCCGCTTAGTGCTCCCACAATAAGCCCCTGTATCGGGCAGGTAAGTGTGTATGCCGCCAGGTTTGACGTTCCAAGATGTCCATAAACTGCAGACTCCACATTTTGTCCAAGGCTCCACAAAAACTCACTGATGAGAATCGGCATAATCATGATCAGATAATCCTTGATTGTAATTTTACGGAAATGTAATGACCATACCGGTTTATCCCCATCCTTTCTGATACATAAGGCAAATCCAACTGCAATAAATACAAGGTTAAACAACTGCGAAAGAAGTGTTGCAATCGCAGCTCCTTTTATTCCAAGGCATGGAAGTCCGAATTTTCCAAATATCAGCAGATAATTAAGACCTGTGTTTACAGCGACAGCCCCAAAGCTTGCTAAAAATGGTATCGTGGCATGCTCCTTACAGCGCAGCCATGAGGATAAAATGTTGCTGACTGCTATTGGAATATAAGAAAACGCTACAATCCTGAAATAAACCGCACCGGTATTTATAATACTCACATCCTTCGTGTACAGTCCAAGAATCTGCGGCGGAAAAACTCCTGCTGCAAACAGAAACAAAGCGGATATCATAATTCCGCAAATAAGACTCACATCAAAGCTGCACCATGCCTCTTTTGTATCTTCCGCGCCAATAAACTGTGCGATTAGTATTCCCGCAACCGTGCTCACTGCACCGATGACCACTGAAAAAATGAGAGAAAAATTTCCACATAGTCCAACTGCCGATATGTTAGTTTCTCCCAACTGTCCAATCATAATCTGGTCTACAATGGAAAAGGATGCCTGCAGCATACTTTGCAAGGTAACAGGAATTGCAATTTTACACAATGATTTCATAAACTTTGACATGATAATTCCCTCGTACTTTCTCTTTTTATTAACGCAACCGGCAACACAATTTCTGTCTCACATTCTGCGCCATCGCGCATTGCCTCAAGACACTCGATTGCAGTTTTTGCCCTAAGCGATGCCTCCTGATGAATCGTTGTAAGCGTAGGATTACTTTCCCCGCTTGCCATATTGTCATCAAAACCTATGATCTGGATATCCTTTGGAATCTGTATACCTTTTCCCTGCAGACACCTCATAAACTCAAGTGCATAAAAATCCGACACTGCAAAAACAGCGGTAACATTGCTCTTGATCAGCTCTCTATATTTATCCTTATAAAAAAGCATTCTTTCCTTTTCTGTCTTTGGTATTTCCCATCTGATTGTCTCTCCCGGTTCAAAGGCTTTGCAAAATCCCTCTATGCGCTCCTTATCCATGCAGATGAAATTATCCGCTATGCACAATGCTTTTTTATGTCCCAGCTCCTTCAAATATTTTCCAGCC
>CACZPJ010000135.1 GCA_902782995.1 uncultured Lachnospiraceae bacterium
TTCCACATTCTATTAGATCTTCTATGAGAATGGCTCACATTGTTACCGAAATGAGCGCCTTTTCCACAAACTGCACATTTTGCCATAATAGCACCTCCTTAAGTTTACTAAGCCTATATCCCTTAGGCTCACAACGGTATTATTTTAACAGATATATGTACAAAATGCAAGGAAAAAATTGATTTTTTCTAAAATAAAGAAAATATGGTTTCATTTTTTGGCAAAAGCGGTTATAATGTAGCTTATAGTATTGTGTACAGACAGATCTGTACACATTGATATTCTGTTTTTAAGAAGAAAATATAATCTGGAGGTTTATAGAATGAAGGGACGAATGGATACCGCATTGGGAAATGTAATCATTGATAATGAAGTAATTGCCACTTATGCTGGTTCTGTTGCAGTTGAATGTTTCGGCATCGTTGGAATGGCTGCCGTCAACATGAAGGATGGTCTTGTAAAATTATTAAAGCGGGATTATCTGACACATGGAATAAATGTAACTGTAGATGAAAACAATAAGATTATCATTGATTTTCATGTGATCGTATCCTATGGTGTAAGCATAGGAACTGTTTCTGATAATCTGATCAGTACCGTGAAGTATAAGGTAGAAGAGTTTACCGGTATGGAGATCGCGAAGATCAATATCTTCGTAGAAGGTGTCAGAGTCATCGATTAAGGAGGATATACAGGTGGAAATTAACACAATAGATGCTGCGGTATTTTCAAAAATGTTTCTTGCCGGAGCAAAGAACTTAGAGGCGAAAAAAGAATGGATCAATGAGCTGAATGTCTTTCCGGTACCGGATGGAGATACCGGAACCAATATGTCCATGACGATCATGTCTGCGGCAAAGGCAGTCAGTGATCTTGCAAATCCTACGATGGCAGAGCTCGCAAAGGCAATCTCATCCGGATCCCTGCGTGGTGCAAGAGGTAACTCCGGTGTTATCTTATCACAGCTGTTCCGTGGATTTACCAAGGTGATCGCAGATTATGACACCTTAGACGTTGTGGTATTAACAGAGGCAATGCAGAAGGCAGTTGAGACTGCATATAAGGCAGTTATGAAGCCGAAGGAGGGAACGATCCTTACCGTTGCAAAGGGTGCAGCCAATAAGGCATTAGAATTAATGGAAGAGACCGATGACATCGTATTTTTCGTTGGCGAGGTCATTAAGGCAGCAGATCATGTATTAAGCAAGACTCCGGATATGCTTCCTGTATTAAAGCAGGCAGGTGTTGTAGATTCCGGCGGACAGGGACTGGTGCAGGTATTAAAGGGCGGTTATGATTCCCTGCTTGGCAAAGAGATCGACTATACGATCGAAGGTGCTTCAAACGGCTCTGGTGTGGTTAAGATCACACCTCAGACAGAGCAGGATATCAAGTTCGGATACTGTACAGAGTTTATCATTGTCTTAAACCAGCCGTTATCCGAGAAGCAGGAAGCAGAATATAAGGCGTACTTAGAGTCTATCGGTGATTCTATCGTTGTGGTTGCAGATGATGAGATCGTAAAGACCCATGTACATACCAATGATCCGGGACTTGCAATCCAGAAGGCATTGACACATGGTTCCTTAAGTAAGATCAAAATCGATAATATGCGTGAAGAGCATCAGGAGAAGCTGATCAAGGACGCTGAGAAGTTAGCTGCCAAACAGGCAGAGGAAGAAGCAGAGGCTAAGGCAGATGAGCCTGCAAAGGAGATGGGCTTTATCTCCGTATCGATCGGTGCAGGAATCAATGAGATTTTTACCGGCTTAGGTGTGGACTATATCATCGAAGGTGGTCAGACTATGAATCCGAGTACGGAGGATATGTTGACCGCGATCGAGAAAGTGAATGCGAAGAATATCTTTATCTTACCGAACAATAAGAATATCATCCTTGCTGCTAATCAGGCTGCAAGCTTAGTAGAAGATAAGAAGATCTTTGTAATCCCGACCAAGACGATCCCACAGGGAATTACAGCATTGATCAACTTTATTCCGGATCGTGATGCAAAGGAAAATGCTGACCGTATGACAGAGGAATTAGAGAATGTGAAGACCGGTCAGGTGACCTATGCAGTCCGTGATACAGAGATCGACGATAAGGTGATCAAGCAGGGCGATTACATGGGAATCGGTGATAAGTGTATCCTCTCTGTCGGCAAGGATATGGAAGAGACGACCAAAGAGATGGTAAAAGAGATGATAGACGATGATTCTTCGATCATCAGCGTTTACTACGGAGAAGAAGTTACAGAGGATGACGCCAATGCATTAGCTGCAGAGTTAGAAGAGGAATATCCGGATGTAGAAGTAGAGCTTCATTTTGGTGGACAGCCGATCTACTATTATGTGATTTCCGTAGAGTAGTCTTAAGAAAGGCTTAGGTAGTAGTGTGAATATAGAATCTTCGATTTGTGAACTCAAGGGAATAGGTGAGAAGACAGGGAAGACGTTTGAAAAGCTGGGGGTATATACCATACGGGATATGCTTCTGGCTTTTCCGCGTGATTACCGGAAAATGCCGGTTTGTGAACCAATCGTAAGTCTTATGGATAACAGGGAATATGCGGTCTGTGCAAGGGTAGTGGCAACACCGGTGGTCAGACGGACTGCGAACATGGTTATTACGGTTGCAAAGGTTACAGATGACAGTGCGGGAATGGAACTGATCTGGTTTCGGTCACCATATATCAAAAGCAGTTTAAAACCGGGAAACAGCTATGTTTTCCTCGGGAAAGCACTTGCAAAAAATGGGCATATGACAATGGAACAGCCCACAGTCTATACGAAGGAACAATACGATGCATTATCGGATTCCTATCAGCCCATCTATGCACTGACGAAGGGAATTACGAATAATCTGTTCCGGAAGACCATGAAGCAGGCCTGTGCCTGCTTAGATGATTCTGTGGAGTTCCTGCCACAGGATATCTTAAAACGGCGGAAGCTGATGGCTTATGACGCAGCGGTGCGTCAGATGCATTTCCCGTCGGATCTTGAAACCTTACAGCGGGCACATGACAGACTGGCATTTAATGAGTTTTTCCTGTTCCTGCTTCAGATGCAGCAGTTAAAAGAGCAGAAACAGCGTGCGGTCAACCAGTGTAAGATGGAAGTACAGAGTCCGGTCATTGAAAAGATAAAGCGTGCACTGCCTTATGAACTGACCGGGGCACAGCAGCGTTCGCTTACGGAGATTTTAGATAATCTGAAGGGAACGTACAGCATGCAGCGGCTCCTGCAGGGAGATGTCGGCTCCGGTAAGACGATCGTTGCGTTTGCAGCGATGGCAGTTGCGGCAGAAAACGGATACCAGTCTGCGATCATGGCACCGACCGAGGTGCTTGCAAGACAGCATTATGAGAACTTTTTGGCATGGTGTGAGGAATTCGGCTTTACTTATCCGGTTATTCTTCTGACCGGTTCTATGACGGCAAAGGAGAAGCGGCTGGCATATGAGAAGATCGCAGAGACAAAGAGCGCACTGATCATTGGAACACATGCACTGATCCAGGAGAAGGTAGCATACCACAGACTCGGACTGGTGATTACCGATGAACAGCACCGCTTCGGTGTCAGACAGCGTGAAGTCTTTGCGGATAAGGGTGTGATGCCGCATATCCTTGTGATGAGTGCAACTCCGATCCCGCGTACGCTTGCAATCATTCTCTATGGAGATCTGGATATTTCCGTGATGGATGAACTGCCGGCAAAGCGGCTGCCGATCAAGAACTGCGTGGTAGATGAAAGCTACCGGCAAAAAGCCTATGCTTTTATCAAAAAGGAAGTGGCAGCCGGACATCAGGTCTACATCATCTGTCCTCTGGTAGAGGAAAGTGAGAATATGGAAGGCAAAAATGTGACGGAATATTCCTCGCAGTTATCGCAGATCTTTGGCGCGGGCATCACGGTTGGATGTCTGCACGGAAAGATGAAGCCGAAGGAAAAGAATGAGATCATGGAGGAGTTTTTGCAGAATAAGATCCAGATCCTTGTTTCCACAACAGTAGTAGAGGTCGGGGTCAACGTGCCGAATGCAACCGTGATGATGGTAGAGAATGCAGACCGTTTCGGTCTGGCACAGCTACACCAGCTCAGAGGACGTGTCGGACGAGGGGATGCACAATCCTACTGTATCTTTGTGAATACCTCGAAAGGGAAGACTGCCAAAAAGCGTCTGGAGATCTTAAACAAATCAAACGACGGATTTGAAATTGCAAGGGAAGATCTCAAGCTTCGCGGACCGGGAGATTTCTTCGGTATCCGGCAAAGCGGCATTATGAATTTTGCGGTCGGGGATGTATTTAATGATGCTGCAATTTTATCCGCTGCATCCGAGGAAAGTAATCGTTTAAGTGAAGAAGATCCCTACTTAAAAAACGAAACAAACAGACGCCTTGGCTGCATTTTGGAAGAATACAGACAAAACATAGAGAACAATCTAAATATTTAGATATTTTCGGATTGTTTCGTGACAAATTAGCGAAAATAGACATATTTTTGGTGAAAAAAGAACTTCTTTTGTTGAATTCTATAAATTTATTTGCTAAAATAATAGTGAGGAATGGAGGAAAAGATATGAGAAAAGGCGGTATTTTATGGGAAAGACAAAAGAAAAAGAGAAAAAAGCGAAGGTAAAAACCAGAAAAACGAAAACGTTTTCGAAGAACTCCGGCTGTACGCAGAAGATCAGTGCAAAAATGCTTTGTGTGATCCTGCCGGTTCTGATCGGTGGTATGCTCATCTTAACACTGGTCAGTATTTTCTCCGGGAGAAGGATCATTCAGGAGGAAGTGAAGTCCCAGATGACGGTTCAGTTAGAGAATAACGAACAGCAGATGATCTCTGAGATTGAATCGGCAGATGCGCTTGCAAAGCATATGGCGGGGATTGTAGCGACCACGTATAAGACGGAGAAGCTGTTGGCATATGTTCAGTTTCTTAATAAGATGATCTATGAGGAAGATTGCATCTATGGAAGCGGAATCTGGTTTGAACCGAACAAGTATGATGCCCAGCAGAGATTCGTTGCTCCGTATGTCTATAAGGATGGCGACGAACCGATCGTGACGTATGATTACAGCAAGAGCGCGTATGATTATCCGGGGAAGGAATACTATGTGCAGACAAAGGAGACAGGGGAATCTTACTATTCTGCACCACATCACGATGATACCTTAGATATTACGATCGTAACGATCGCAGAACCGATCTTTGATCCAGATGGAAAGTATATGGGCTGTGTGACCGTGGATATTACGACCGATACGATCCAGCAGTTGACCGATACGATCAAGGTCGGTGAAAGCGGACAGGCATTTCTGATCGCTTCTGACGGAACGTATATTGCCTGCGATGATAATACGAAGGTGATGAATACGAGGATCACAGAAGATGATAATGCTTCACTTGCGGCTGCCGGAACAGAGATCTTACAAAACGAGACCGGAATTACTCATTTTCAAAAGGATGGCGTTGCATATCAGCTTTATTATTCGGCGATTCCGAATGTAAACTGGAAGCTTGCCATTATGATAAAGGCGTCGGAGTTAGATCAGCCGGTTGTCAGTCTTGGTATACAGCTTATCGTGATCGCACTGATCATCTGTGTCCTTGTTGTCGCTACGATCTTAGTACAGATTAAGCATGTATCTTCCCAGATCGATAAGGTGAAGAACTTTGCAGTACAGTTAGCAGAGGGTAATTTTACCATCCATAATCTGGATACAAGACGACGGGATGAACTCGGTGCAATGGGAGATTCCTTAAACGAAATGTATGGCTATAACAAGGATATCATCGGTAAAATATCGCGTCATTCCCAGACCATGATTCAGGCAAGCTATGCACTTAGAGATTCTTCCGAGCAGCTTAAGGAGGAATTTGCACTGATCGATGATCTGATGAATCAGGTAAATACCGATATGACTTCCTCTTCGGCAGCGACAGAAGAAGTCAATGCCGCGGTGGAAGAAGTAAATACTTCGATCGGTGTTCTGACAAAGGAGACGGAAAAGAGCCTGAATCTGTCAAACGAGATCAAGAACCGTGCGGCACATATTTTAGATAACAGCACACAGTCTTATGAGCTTGCAACGGATCTGTCCGCAAAGCATCAGGCGGGATTACAGGAGAGTATTCAGAATGCCGCGGTGGTACACTCTATCGGGGAACTTGCAGATGTGATCTCCGGTATTGCCGAACAGATCAACCTGCTTTCCTTAAACGCATCGATCGAGGCAGCAAGAGCCGGGGAGCAGGGCAAGGGCTTTGCGGTAGTTGCGACGGAGATCGGTAAATTAGCAAAGGAAACATCCCAGGCAGTCAAGCAGATCAAGGATACGATCGTGGATGTGCAGAATGCCTTTGATGGCATGGTCGACCAGTCGGGATCCCTGCTGCATTTTATGACCGATACGGTAGCACCGGATTATGATGCCTTTGTCAATGTCTCAAAGCAGTATGGGGAAGATGCAAAGACGATCGAAAGCTTTTCCAATGATATTGCGGAAATGGCATCGAATATTGGCAAGATCATACAGGAAGTCAGCCAGGCGATCGGTAATATCGCAGAATCCTCCCAGAATACCGTGGAACACAGCCATCAGATCATACAGTCGGTCGGCTCGGTATCCGGAATCGTGGATCACATCGGGGATATGTCCATCGAACAGCAGAAGATTGCCGGAGAGTTAAAAGGAGTCGTAAACAAGTTTCAGTTATAATATAAAAAGAAAGCCGTGGATAAGATCCACGGCTTCTCTTTTACTTACCAGCCATCTGTTTCTCCTGAGCTTCGATCATTTTCTTGACCATATAACCACCAACGGAACCATTCTGACGGGATGTTAAATCTCCGTTATATCCATCAGAAAGTGGTACGCCAAGTTCGTCTGCTACCTCGAATTTGAACTGGTTTAATGCACTTTTTGCTTCTGGAACTACTGATTTGTTCGAACGATTTGTCATGATGATTTCCTCCTTTGATCAGCTAGTAAAATGAAAAGAA
>CACZPJ010000136.1 GCA_902782995.1 uncultured Lachnospiraceae bacterium
ATTTTTGCGGCACAGAGAGAACTTGGCAATCCAAAGGCAACGGAAAGCTTTGAGGAAGCGTATCTTGCGATTATGGAAAGCCAGCGGTCTTTTGATCTTGGACCGGGACTTCAGGCAGATGGTACACCAAGTCCCTATGCACTGGAAGGCTTTGCAGACCGTGTGGGACATTGTACCTTAGAACCGGAAGAACTGCGTGCGGCAAAGGGCACTTATACGGCAGAGTATTTTGTGGCTTTGCAGAAGATTAATCAGCTTCGGATCCTGGATCAGAATGGATGCAGCCGCCCTGGAACGGATGGATTTTTCACAGATGAAGAGCGTAGCTGTCTGATCGAATTATTACATAAGAAAAAAGAGATCTCCTATGCAGCAGTCCGTAAGGAGTTAAAGATTCCGACAGAGTACCGGTTTCATACGCTCAATTATTCCATGGATAAGAAGAAAGGTGTCATTGACAGCCTTTCAGAAATTGAGCGCATCGAGAAAGAGGAAGAGGAGTGCATAAAACAGACCGAAAAGGCGAAGTTTGTTACGATGCGTTATTACCATGAGTATGCAAAGCATTTAAAAGAACGGATCGCATCTCTGGAGCGTTGTGAGATCATGGATCTATTCGACCGGATCGGATGGATCTTAACCTGTTATAAGAATGATGACAGCAGAACGGTAAGATTGCAGGAAATGGGACTGGATGCAGATGAAATTGATTCCCTGTTAGAACTGACCCCTGCAAAGTTCCAGCATCTGTCAGTAAAGGCAATGCGCAATATCCTTCCATATTTAGAAGAAGGACTGCTTTATCATGATGCCTGCGAAAAGGCAGGTTATGATTTTAAAGCGGAAAACAAGCAGGATAAGAAGGTTTTACTTCATGGAAAAGAGATTACAGATATTATAAATGAGATTACCAATCCGGTTGTAAAGCGTTCAATCTCACAGGCAGTGAAAGTTTTAAATGCAATTATTTTAAGGTACGGAAGCCCACAGGCAGTCAATATTGAGCTTGCAAGAGAGGCATCGAGGAATTTTCAGGAGCGTAAGAAGTTAGAAAGCAACATGTTGCAGCGGCAGCAGGAGAATGAACGGTATAAAAAGGAGGTCACAGAATTACTGCACCGGGAGCCGAAGGGACAGGATATCGTAAAATACCGCTTATGGCATGAGCAGGGTGGCAGATGTATGTATTCCGGAAAGGTGATTCCATTTGAGCATTTGTTTGAACCGGGCTATGAGGTCGATCATATACTGCCATACAGTATGACGTTTGATGACAGCTATCATAATAAGGTACTGGTATGTGCACAGGAGAATCAGAGAAAAGGAAACCGGATCCCATATGAATATCTGGGACAGAATCCGGAACGCTGGGCAGAGTATGAGAACAGGGTCAAGAGCCAGGTTCGTGATAACCGGAAGCAGAAAAAGCTGTTGAAGATGCAGTTTACCGAAGAAGAACGCAAGCAGTTCAAGGAACGCAATCTGACGGATACAAAGTATATTACAAGAGTTATGTATAACATGATCCGTGATTACTTAAAGCTTGCTCCATACCAGCATCCGGAGAAAAAGAAGCAGGTGTGGGCAGTGAATGGTGTAATTACCGATTATCTGAAGAAACGCTGGGGCATGCCGAAAAAAGACCGTTCTACTGATACCCATCATGCAATGGATGCAGTTGTGATTGCCTGCTGTACCGATGGCATGATCCAGAAGATCACACGCAGCATGCAGGCGAGGGAGATCAGTTTTTCACAGGGCGGATCGATGTTTGACGAGCTGCGAGGCGAAATGGTGAATCGGGATAATTATACCAGAGATGAATGGGATGAGATATATGGTGTAAAGATTCCAAAGCCTTGGGATTATATTACAGAAGAACTGGCAATACGGATGGGAGAAGATCCGCTTGGATTTATCCAGACACATGCGGATGTTGCAGTCCGTTTGGATTATCCGGAAGAGAATTACAAGTATATCCGCCCGATCTTTGTTTCACGTATGCCGAATCATAAAGTAACCGGACAGGCACATGACGATACCGTCCGAAGCATGAAGTATTATAAGGATGGAGGCAGTGTCTTTGAACAGGGCGGTTATGTTGTGACAAAGACAGA
>CACZPJ010000137.1 GCA_902782995.1 uncultured Lachnospiraceae bacterium
GAGGTGAAGGAGCGGGACGAAAGCGGCTATGTCAATACGATGCGTCTTGGCGAGGTGACAGTGACCGGAGAGGAATTCCGGGTGGCGGCAGGCTTACAGTCGGCGTGTTTTACGATCAAAGAAGTGGAAGGGCAGATCCGTATCGTGACAAAGGGGATCGGTTCCGGTGTCGGCTTAAGCCAGTATGGTGCGAATGCGATGGCAGAAGAGGGCGCATCCTACGAAGAGATTTTGAAAAAATATTATACCGGTATCTCGATCGATCATTACGGGAATTATATAAATGCCGTAGCAGACACGGAAAACTGAATAAAAGCAAAAGAACCGGTTCATACTATTACCATAAAAAGAAATGGATGGTGATCGTATGAAAAAGAGAGGAAATAAATCATTTTGGGGCAAAAGATCCTTCCTGATCGCGGCGGCAGTCATGGTCGTTGCGGCAGCAGCAATGACCTGGGTGTACATGGCTGACCAGTCAAAGCAGCAGACAAGGCTGGCAAAACAGGAAGAGAAAAGAGAGGAACAGACTGTACCGGCAACGGAAGAGCCGGCAGAAAGCGTAACGAAGATGCTTACTCCGAAGAAAAATGAGGAAAAGATCAAGCAGCAGACCGATACGCAGGCAGAGATCGCAAAGACACAGCCGGAGACCGAGACGGAAGCAGCAACAGAAGAACCGCAGGCAGAGCAGACGATGTCCGTACAGGGTGGTGCACAGAATACGGATCAGGCGGCAAAGACAGTGGAAAAGGAACTGCATTTTTCATCGGATAACGGCTTAAACTGGCCATTGCAGGGCAATGTGATCCTTAATTACAGCATGGATCAGACCGTATATTTTGCAACCCTCGATCAGTACAAGTATAACCCGGCTGTTATTATCGCAGGTAATGTAAATGACCGCGTAAGCAGTGCCGCAGCAGGAAAGATCACGGATATCACGACAAACGAAGTGACCGGATGTACGGTGACAGAGGATCTTGGCGATGGCTATAGCGCAGTGTATGGACAATTGAAGGAAGTCCCGTATGAAGTCGGTGATTATGTGGAAAGCGGCAGTACGATCGGCTATGTCAGCGAGCCGACAAAGTACTATTCCGTTGAGGGAAGCAACCTTTATTTTGAACTGCAAAAGGATGGAAGTCCGATCGATCCGGTGAACTTTTTTGAGTAGGGACACTACTTGTAAAAACCCTCTTTTCCACGTATAATGAAGAAAATAATGATACGAAGAAGAGGAAATCGAGATGGGTTTTGAAGAATATGGACATCAGGTCCATGACTGGTTAAGTCAGCTCTATACAAGCAGAGGCGTACACCCGGACGAGACGATACGGGTGTGTAATCAGATCCTCGAATATGCGAGAAAGTTAGATGATGAGAAGCTTTTAGGTCTGGCCTATTACTATCTGGGCGAGACCTATTATCTTCTTAATAATGTAGACCGGCTTTTTTTGAATGTTTCAAGCTCACTGGTCTATCTGGAAAATACTGGGCAGTACGAACTGATCGCGCGTGCTTACAATATTCTTGCGATCACATCTTACAACCGCGGAAATGCACCGTTTGCAATGGATTATTATCTGGGTGCGCTTTCCTACTGTGACCGTTACCACTTAGAGGAAGTCAGCGTGATGATCCGTATCAACATCGGTATGCTGTACAATGGAAGCGGTGAGTATCAGAAGGCACAGCATTATTTTGAAGAGGCGTATCAAAAGCTGAAGGAAAGGAAAAATCTGCCGGAATATGATGTCTATCTGATGAGTATTTATATCGGAATGGGAAACAGCTACCTGCAAAGAGAGCAGACCAAAAAGGCGCAGGAGTATGAGAACCGGGCGCGGACGGAGTGTTATGACAGGCTTGGTGAGACCGGAAAGACCTGCTTTTTATGCTTTCAGGCAAGACTTTATAATTCTGTCGGGAAAAATGCACAGCGGGATACATGTATCGAAGAGATCCAGAAGCGGGTACACGAGAAAATGGTTGTGCTTGATATTTTTGATGACTTCTATTCCTATTGTGAGATGCTTTTTGAGATCGGACGATATGAAGAGATGCAGGAGGTACTTGCGTGGTTAGGCGAGCTTGCAGAGAGCACTCATATCATACATATGCAAAAGCGGCTGCTTCGGATTTACATCCGCTATTACAGACTGCGTGGGGACGGGCAGGCGTATTTGCAGGCGTGTGCGCGCTTTTACGAGCTGACAGAGCTCTCCGATAAGGAGAACCGCTACATGGTAAGCTCGGTACTGATGATGCGGGATAATCTCGAAGAGACGAACCGCCGGAAAAAAGAGATCGAGCGTGAGAACCGCCAGTTAATGCATACCTCAAAAACCGATGCGCTGACCGGACTGTCGAACCGCTTTGACTTAAATGAGTATGCAGAGGAAGCCTTTCGGCGTTGTGTGAAAAAGCAGTGTAATCTGGCAGTTGAATTGTTGGATATTGATTACTTTAAGCAGTACAACGATAACTATGGACATCAGGCAGGAGATGCCTGCATTCAGGGGATCGCGCAGGTACTGAAACGCCTGCAGGAGCATGACCATGTATTTGCAGCCCGTTACGGCGGAGATGAGTTCGTGGTGATCTACGAGGGTTACACACAGGCTGAGACATACGCACTGGCAGAAGAACTAAAGCAGGGAATCTTAGATCTTAATATGGAACACAGGTATTCGCTTGCGGCTGAGGTGGTTACGATCTCGCAGGGAATCTGCTGTGACATCCCGCAGGCGGAACAGAAGGTCTGGGACTATCTGCATGCGGCAGACGTCATGCTCTATAAGGGCAAGAAGCTAAGCAGGAACAGTGTACAGATCGAAGCATATACTAAACTGTAACGATCAATAATCGCAATCGATGCAGCACGTATACGATTGAAGCATCTTATCTGATATGGGTCAGACCTGGGAAAAGTACCATTGATCGATTGCTTGACATATAAGCCTGGCGTATGCCGGGCTTTACATATAGATTTAATAAGTATGAGAAGTTCATACCTGTTAGTCAAAACAGACAGATATAGACTTCTTTTGTAATATAATAAGATTTTGTCGAAAAAAGTTGGATATTTTTAATTGATATATATATTAATAAGTTATAAAGTGAATATGTATTGAGTATTACACACCTTGTACTTTTATATTTAGAAAGGGGGAGTGAACACAACGGTATAATGAAAAATAGGTTGAAAAAAGTAATTATGATATTGATAGTTATTTTTGGATTAATAGTCATACCATATTTAGTCATTATTAGCAATCATAAGGATGTAGGTGTAAATAGTAGTAATCTGATTGTTGCAAAGGTTAACGATTATTGCATATATCAATATGATATTGATAGCATCTTCTCTCAATTTGAGGGTTCCATTAGTAAAGACAAAATATTAACAGACCTTGTCGATGAGTATGTAGTGATTTCACAGGCAGATAATTATCAAGTGAATGTGACAGATGATGAATTAGATGATTTTATATTACAATTTCAACAAGCACAGAAAGCTGCATATCAGATAGGAATAGAGGTATATGGAGAAAAAGAATATAAAAAAAGTCTAAAAGAACAGATGATTTTCGAAAAGGTAAAGGACAAAGTACAGAATAACGAATTAGTAATTAGTGATAATGATGTAACTGACTTTAAACAATTTATGGTAGATTTGGGTGATCAAGTGATCGCAAATATGGATGTGCCAGAAATAAGAGATAATTATCAAAGTGAATTACAGGATTTTCTATTTGAACAATGGATCATTCAAAGGAAAAAAGATGTTGATATTGTTATAAACGACATCAAATAATAATTAAAATAGTATAGGTGTGTGTACTGTTGTTCAAAGTCAAAGAAACGAGGGAGAAAATATGAAAGTAAATTTAGCAAAAAAATTATTGTAGCATTAGTACTTATAATAAGTGTGGAAAGTAATTTGTGTAATGTACAAGCAGGGACACTGTCAGTTCAGGAGACACGTGTAGAGTCTGAAAAGGATATAAAAACGTCTGAATATGATAATAATACAATTATGGATGCAGATTATGCAAAAAAACTGAAAAAGGGCTGTGTTGTTGTAAATGCAAAAATTGTATGTGATTCTACTTATCGAAAAAAATTTTCAAAGGATTGGAAAAGCCGTTCGAAAAAAACATTAGTTCAGGCAACCAATATGTTATATGATAAATTTAATATTTATTATAATGTTAAACAAGAAGTGGCATGGGATAGTGGAAAGAGTAAGAATCCAGATAAGTTATTAGATCAATTATATTTGAAATATAATGTGGATAAAAGTAAAAATGCAGATGTCATAGTAGGATTTACAAGAAAACGGCAAGGAAGTGTACTTGGAATTGGGTATATAGGAGCACCATATGGATTAGTTTGTTCTACAGCTTATAAAACGGATATACAAGTGGCGCAGCATGAAACAGGACACAATTATAAATTGTTGCATTGCAATAATAAAAAGTGTACAATGTATCCATATTCTTATCAGGAAAATATTAATAAGTTATGTAAAAAACATAAAGACCAATGGAAAAAGAATTATAAATTATATTAGAGGAGATAATGATTTATGAAGTACGCAAAAAAAGGATGGATTGCCCTTATCGCATTATGTATTCTAGTGCTGGGAAACACTATGACTTTGAAAGCATCGGTAAAGGAGCAGAAGCCGGCTTACACATCAAAGGGTCTGGAGTATTATGTACAGGCAGATAAGAAAAGTGTGGCAGTGAAGATCCAGAATAAGAAGGAAACAGTAAAGATCCCGGAGAGTGTCAAGATCCGTGGCAAAAAGTATATGGTGACAGAGATTAAGTGTACTGCGATTCCACACGATACATTGGTACTAGGCAAAAAGGCAAATATTGCAAGAGATGACAAAGAGTATTTTAAAAATACCAAGACAAAAACAATTACCATTCCAAAGACCGTTAAAAAGATTGAGACTGGTGCATTCAGCTATTACACGAAGCTTACAAAGGTAACAGTTGCAAAGGGAAATAAGAACTATAAGTCAACATCCCAGGGAATTTTTTCAAAAAACGGAAAAGTGCTGATCTATGCAGTGCCGGGAAGTGGCACTTATAAGGTCAAGGCAGGGGTAGTGAAAATAGCACCGAGAGCTTTTGTTGGAACAGAATACAGTAAAGTTATCCTGCCGGAATCCTGTAATGAAATCGGAACAAGAGCATTCTTTAAATGCAAGAACTTAAAGAAGATACAGGGTGGAAGTCTGTGTATCTGTGGAGATTATGCATTTTTCGGTACGAAGGTAAAAGGCGTAGATAAGTATGGTACGATGTTGTTTGCGATTTAAGGAAGTTCTCGTATATACGATTGACACCACAGATTCTTTCTGTTAAGATAGGCGATGGTAAAAATAAAGTATCGGCGGTTGCACAAGGCTTTATATGTGCACCGCTTTTTTGTTTGAGCGGATTCAAATTATTCGGATTATTTGTAATTTATGATCATAGTCTACGAAAATATTAGATTCGTAATTCGGAGCAAATTCATATTTCGTAGATTATGATCTATAAAAATTAACAGAATAATTTTAGAACCAGAGCATGAAAGGAAATATATGGAAACAGTCAGATTTGATGAATTAGAATTAGCACCACAGATCCTGCGCGGCATTCAGGAAATGGGCTTTGAAGAAGCAACCCCGATCCAGGCACAGGCGATCCCGGTCGTAATGAGCGGCGTGGATGTGATCGGACAGGCACAGACCGGAACCGGCAAGACAGCAGCATTTGGAATTCCGGTACTGCATAAGGTAGATCCATCCTCCAAAAAGACACAGGTATTAATCCTCTCCCCGACCAGAGAGCTTGCGATCCAGGTTGCGGATGAATTAAGAAAATTAAGCAAATACATGCATGGAGTCCGTGTGCTTCCGGTATACGGCGGACAGGACATCTCCAGACAGATCAAGGCGTTAAAGGGCGGCGTGCAGGTCATCATCGGAACACCGGGACGACTGATGGATCACCTCCGCAGGAAAACGATCCGTCCGGATCATGTGAACACGATCGTTTTAGATGAGGCAGACGAGATGTTAAACATGGGCTTCCGTGAGGATATTGAGACCGTTTTAGAGTATCTTCCGGGAGAGCATCAGACCGTGCTTTTTTCTGCGACGATGCCAAAGCCGATTTTAGAGATCACCAGAAAGTACCAGCATGATGCAGTCAATATCAAGGTTGTAAAAAAGGAACTGACCGTAAAAAATATCGACCAGTACTATTATGACGTAAAACGTAAGGACAAGACGGAAGTCTTAACCAGACTCTTAGAGATGTACAATCCAAAGCTTTCGCTTGTATTCTGTAATACGAAGCGTATGGTAGATGAGCTTTCCTCCGAGCTTACCACAAGAGGCTACAGCGCGGAAGGACTGCACGGAGATATGAAGCAGGCGCAGCGAGACCGTGTGATGAAGAACTTCCGGAGTGGAAAAACAGATATCCTGATCGCGACGGATGTTGCCGCAAGAGGAATCGATGTGGATGATGTAGAAGCAGTTTTTAATTATGATCTGCCACAGGATGATGAATATTATGTACACCGGATCGGAAGAACCGGACGTGCCGGAAGAACCGGTAAGGCATTTACCTTTATCAAGGGTAAGGAAGTCTATAAGTTAAAGGACATCCAGCGTTACTGCAAGACGAAGATCCTTGCACAGCCGATCCCATCCTCAGATGATGTGGCACAGATTCGTACCGAGAAGATTATGAACCAAATCGAGAATATCATCGAAGAAGAAGATCTGCGCGACATGATCGATCTGATCGAAAGACAGGTCAATGAGTCTGATTATACGGCAATGGATATTGCAGCAGCCTTTTTAAAACAGGCACTCGGACAGGCAGAGGGAGCAGGTTCTGCCGAAGAGGGGGATTCCTATGACTTTGACAATACCGGTGCAGAGGAAGGCATGGTCCGGCTTTTTATCAATATCGGAAAAAAACAGCGCGTAAAGCCGGGTGACATCTTAGGTGCGATCGCAGGAGAATCAGGAATGCCGGGAAAATTAGTCGGCGCGATCGATATGTTTGACAAGTATACCTTTGTAGAAGTGCCGCGCGAGTATGGACGGGAAGTGCTCGAAGGCATGAAAAATGTGAAGATCAAAGGAAAGTCCGTAAATATAGAGCCGGCAAATCAGAAATAAACCGGCTCCATCGTTTTATCAGTTTACAGATCAATATCAAGTTCAACAGGGCAGTGATCCGAACCGAAAATATCGGTGTGGATGGCTGCTCCTTTTAATTGGGCATCCAGTCTTTTGGAAGTAATAAAATAGTCGATCCGCCATCCGGCGTTCTTCTCCCGTGCCTTAAACCGGTATGACCACCAGGAATAGATGCCTTCAGCATCCGGGTAAAAGAAGCGGAAGGTATCGGTGAAGCCGGAAGAGAGAAGTGTTGTCATTTTTGCACGTTCCTCGTCAGAGAATCCCGCATTTTTCCGGTTGGTTTTCGGATTCTTTAAGTCGATCTCGTTGTGTGCAACGTTCAGATCGCCACAGAGGATCACCGGCTTTTTCGCATCAAGGGACTTAAGATAAGTCAAAAAGTCATCCTCCCATTTCATCCGGTAAGGCAGTCTCGCCAGTTCGTTCTGGGAATTCGGTGTGTAGCAGGTGACCAGATAAAAGCGGTCATATTCTAAGGTGATCACGCGCCCTTCCGTATCATGCTCCGCAATTCCGATGCCGTAGGTAACGGCAAGAGGTTCCTTTTTTGCAAAAATTGCGGTGCCGGAGTAACCCTTTTTCTCTGCATAATTCCAATACTGGTGATAGCCCTCAAGGTCAAGGGAGATCTGTCCCTCCTGTAGCTTTGATTCCTGTATACAGAAAAAATCCGCATCGATCGAGTGGAAAAAATCAAGAAAGCCCTTCTGCACGCATGCACGAAGTCCGTTTACATTCCAGGAAATAAATCGCATAGTAGTCCTCATTTCTGCGCACATGTTGTATCGTATATATTGTGTAGATCCGGAATTTGTAACAGGTGCGCGCAGCTACAAATCCCATGTATCTCAATTATAAGGAGAGATAGGCGGATGTACAACCCTTTCTTTTTTGGATCAAATATGTTAGAATGACTCGGTTAGCATGAACTAACGATATATAAAACAGATAAATTGGACGGTTGTCATCGAGTATCTGGATAAAAAGATTTCAGGAGGAAAAAAATGATTGAATTTAAGTATGATATGCAGTTATTGATCGAGGGTAAGGATTTAGATGAGGATAAGATCAACGATTATTTTACTGAGAACTTTAAGGGAGACTGTTTGTTAGCGGTCGGAGATGAGGAACTGATCAAGATCCATTTCCATACGAATGAACCGTGGAAGGTATTAGAGTATTGTGCAAGTCTTGGCGAGATCTATGACATCGTCGTTGAGGATATGGACAGACAGGCAAGGGGCTTACAGGGTTAGTATGAAAAATATAGACTATCTTGTTACGGAAAAACCGGCAAAGGCATTGATCCGGTTTGCAATCCCGATGATCATCGGGAACTTGTTTCAGCAGGCATATACGATTGTAGATTCGGCGATCGTCGGACGCTACGTCGGGGAAACAGCATTAGCGGCGGTAGGTGCATCTTATGCACTCACCGCAATTTTTATCTGTATAGCGATCGGTGGAGGAATCGGTGCATCCGTGATCATCAGCCAGCACTTCGGGGAACGGAGATATGGGGTCATGAAAACCGCGATTTTTACGGCAATGACCGCATTTTTAGCGATCAGTCTGCTGCTTGGCGGGGTAGGACTCTGCTTTAGCAGGCAGATCATGGAGGTATTAAACACACCGGCAGACGCCATGGAGATCGCGGTTGTCTATCTGAATATCTATTTTTACGGACTGCCGTTTTTATTTATGTATAACATCGTCTCATCGTTGTTTAATGCGTTAGGAGAATCCAGAATTCCGCTGTATTTTCTGATCTTTTCATCGGTATTAAACGTTGCACTTGATCTCTACCTTGTGGCAGTGCGGGACATGGGCGTAGCAGGAGCCGCGTATGCGACATTTTTTGCACAGGGAATCTCTGCGGTGCTGTCATTTCTGGTGTTTTTGCGTACCCTTCGTCAGTTTCTGGAAAAAGCGGAGCATTATTTTAGCAGGGAGGAATTTATGGCAATGTCAAGGATTGCCCTTCCATCCATCCTGCAGCAGTCGACCGTATCAATCGGCATGATGCTCGTGCAGTCTGTTGTCAATGGATTCGGAACACAGATCCTTGCCGGATTCTCGGCTGCAATGCGGATCGAGTCCTTATGTATCGTTCCGATGGCAGCGATTGGAAATGCGGTTTCATCCTATACCGCACAGAATATCGGTGCAGATAAAAAGGAACGTGTCACAGAAGGCTATCTTCGGTTTATCGGCTTCTTCTTCTGCCTGATCGGATTTAAAATGGCGGTGGACAGTCTGCTGCGTGGCGCAGGCGATGTGAAGGCGTTTACGATCGCCAATCTTGTGAACCTGTCGATCCGTGTACTGCTTTCAAAATACGGTGCGCCAATCTGGGGTGTAGCCATGGTGTGGTATGCAGTGCCAATCGGCTGGCTGGCGAACTTTGTCATATCCTTTTGCCACTATCGGACAGGGAAATGGAAAAAACGGAGAGATGTGCAGCCATCCTGTTAAAAATAGTGAATATTCGATGTTTGACGTAGATTTCTAAGGATTTATAATAAGAAGTAAGAGAATCCGGATGGATTGCATAACAGGAGGGATAGAATATGAAAAAAACAGTAAAAAGACTGCTGGTATTGTTACTGGC
>CACZPJ010000138.1 GCA_902782995.1 uncultured Lachnospiraceae bacterium
AACAAGCATATGACCAAAAGAGTTATCAAATACTAATCAAGTCAAAAGGGGGAAATGTATGGAAGGATTAAAGGATATGTTATTAGCGGAACAGGAACGTTTGGAAGCAATCATTGCGAAGGTGCAGAATGAAGAACGGAATTTGCCGGATGGCAGACTCAGAGTGTCAGTGGATAAGGGATATATCCGGTATTATCAATGTTTAGATAGTAAGAAGATGGAAACATATATCAGAAGAGACGAAATGAAACTGGCGAAGGGACTGGCGCAAAAAGGATATCATGAGAAAATCTTGAAACTGGCAGAAAAGAGGTGGAAGCAGATATGCATGATCCTTGCAGACTATGATGACCGGGAAATCGAGCAATGTTACTACGAAGAGCATTGGGCAAAACGTCGTTTGATTCGACCGGTTGAATCTACATGGGAGGAACGGGTTGAGGACTGGTTAAAGGATACATACGAAGGGAAGCCATTTATGGATGGCACAAAGGAAATTTATACAGAGAAGGGCGAACGTGTGCGCTCGAAATCAGAAAAAATATTGGCAGATTATTTTTATCATCATGATATTGCATATAAATATGAATGTCCGCTAATGTTAAAGGGATTTGGAAAGATTTATCCGGATTTTACCTTCTTATCTAAAAAAACAGGACAAGAAATTTATTGGGAGCATGATGGTATGATGGATCAGGCAGATTATGCAAGGCAGGCAATACGAAAGATAGAAGCGTATGAGAAGAATGGAATATTTCCGGGGGAGAGGCTGATACTGACTTTTGAAACAGAGCAGACCACATTGAATTCGGATCTTATAGCAGCACAGGTAGAACGTTATCTATAGATTTAAAGCAGAGAGGGGGAGATTATGCGATGCATCCGCTTAGGCGGGAGCGTGTGCGACAAGCGTACACATTATTTTTTGTTTCAATGGTTTTCTTTCTTGGATGCTGTTGGATAAATGAGCCAATATCAAAAAACACAATAAAAAATGCTCATTTAAATTCTGTAAATAAGCACTTCTCGGGTTGGGCTGTTATGAAAATAACAAACAGTTCGTAGGGGAATCGAACCCCTGATTCTGCCGTGAGAGGGCAGCGTCTTAACCGCTTGACCAACGAACCATAAAACAAATATAAAATTGAGATTGAGCAGTTCGTAGGGGAATCGAACCCCTGATTCCGCCGTGAGAGGGCGGCGTCTTAACCGCTTGACCAACGAACCTTGTGTAACAACCGAGAACTAGATTACCATAGGATTGAGAAAAAAGCAACACTTTTTTTACAAAAATTTTGAAGAAAATTGTAAAAGGGGCGTCAAAGCGTGATAAAACCTGAGAAAATTTGAAAAAAAACTTGCATTCACATAGAGAAAGTGGTATGGTTATTACGATAACATGATGGTGATTAAGTTGAGAGTGGGCATTCGTCCACTCTCAATTCACGTTTAGAAGCAGAAAGGTGGCTTGGTATGTCAAAAAAAGAAGTATATGAACAGCGGACGGAGGAACTCATCACGCCGATCGTTGACCGGGAAGGCTTTGAACTTGTGGATGTCGAGTATGTCAAGGAAGGTGCAGACTGGTATCTGCGTGCTTACATTGACAAGGAGGGCGGCATAACAGTCAATGACTGCGAACTGGTTGCAAGGGAGATGAATGAGATCCTTGACAGAGAAGATTACATCGAAGAATCTTATATCTTCGAAGTGAGTTCACCGGGACTTGGCAGGCCACTGAAGAAAGAAAAAGATTATGTGCGGGCAATGGGTAAGGAGTTAGAGATCCGCACATACCGGATGATCAACCATGAGAAGGAATTCTACGGAATCTTAAAAGCTTATGATGATGCATCTGTTACCGTAGAAACAGAAGATGGAGAAGAAATCGTTTTTGAGAAAAAGGATATTGCTCTGATCCGTCTTGCATTTGACTTTTAACATTAAATATAGTAAATGGAGGATAAAAAAATGGGTAACAACAATGAATTGTTAGAAGCACTTACAATCTTAGAGAAGGAGAAAAATATCAGCAAGGATACGCTGTTAGAAGCAATCGAGAATTCACTTTTAACTGCCTGCAAGAATCACTTTGAGAAATCCGACAACATCAAAGTAAACATCAATCCGGAGACCTGCGAGTTCCATATCCTTGCAGCGAAGACCATCGTAGAGAAGGTCGAGGATGAATGTACCGAGATCTCACTTGCAAATGCACGTATGATGGATTCCCGTTATCAGCTCGGTGAGGTTGTAAATGTTGAGATCAAGTCCAAAGAGTTTGGACGTATCGCAACCCAGAATGCGAAGAACGTGATCTTACAGAAGATCCGTGAGGAAGAGAGAAAGGTGCTGTTCAGCCAGTATTACAGCATGGAAAAAGATGTGGTAACCGGCGTTGTACAGCGTTATGTTGGTAAGAACGTATCCATCAATCTTGGAAAAGTAGATGCGATGTTAACAGAAAATGAGCAGGTAAAAGGAGAAGTATTCCAGCCTACCGAGCGAATCAAAGTATACATCTTAGAAGTAAAATCCACACCGAAGGGACCAAAGATCTTAGTATCCCGTACCCATAAGGAATTAGTAAAACGTCTGTTTGAGTCCGAAGTTTCGGAGGTAAAGGACGGAATCGTAGAGATCAAGAGCATTGCAAGAGAAGCAGGAAGCCGTACGAAGATCGCGGTATGGTCCAATGATCCGGACGTAGATCCGGTTGGCGCATGTGTTGGTATGAACGGAGCACGTGTCAATGCGATCGTAAATGAACTTCGTGGTGAGAAAATCGATATCATCAACTGGAATGAGAATCCTGCAATGTTAATTGAGAATGCATTAAGCCCTGCAAAGGTTATTTCCGTAATCGCAGATGGCGAAGAGAAGACTGCAAAGGTTGTTGTACCGGATTACCAGTTATCCCTTGCAATCGGTAAAGAAGGACAGAATGCAAGACTTGCCGCAAGACTGACAGGCTTTAAGATCGACATCAAGAGTGAGACACAGGCAAGAGAATCCGGTGAGTTCATGGATTATGAGAACGACTACGAGGATGATTATGAAGACTACGATGAGTCCGGTGAATATACAGAGGATGGATCCTATGCAGAGGATGCCGGATATGAGGTAGAAGAAGAGGCTGGTGAACAGGCAGATGGCGACAACTAAAAAGATACCGATGCGTCAGTGCGTGGGATGCAGTGAGATGAAAGCCAAAAAGGACATGATACGTGTGATCAAAACGACAGAGGGTGAGATTTCACTCGATGCAACCGGAAGAAAGAACGGACGCGGTGCATATATCTGTGCGGACAGCGCATGTCTTGCAAAGGCAGAGAAAAACCGTGGGTTATCCCGATCACTAAAGACTGAAATTCCTCCGGAAATCTATGAGGAATTAAAAAAGGAGATGCTTGAGATTGAAACCAGATAAGATATTATCTCTGCTTGGAATTACAGCAAAATCCGGCAGTGTCGCAAGTGGAGAATTTTCAACGGAGAAGGCAGTCAAGGAATACCGGGCATATCTGGTGATCGTGGCGGGCGATTCTTCGGATAATACGAAAAAGAAGTTCTCGGATATGTGCAGCTTCTACGAAGTGCCATATGCAGAATATTCCACAAAGGAATCCTTAGGACACTGTATTGGAAAAGAATTTCGGGCATCACTTGCAGTGACAAATGAAGGGCTTGCAAAATCCCTGTTAAAGCAGTTAAACCAGCAATAGATCGTAACGGAACACCAATGGAGGTATGAGATTTAATGGCAAAAATGAGAGTTTATGATTTCGCAAAAGAAATGAAAATAGAAGCCAAAGAAATAGTAAGTATGCTAAAGGGTACGCAGTATGAAGTGAAGGCAGCCGCCAGCAACATCGAAGATGATGGACAGAACTATGTCCGTGAACATTTAGGTGGTGCATCAAAGCCGGCACAGCCAAAGCCGGAGCAGCCAAAAGAGCAGGCACAGCCAAAGGCAGAGCAGCCAAAAACAGAACAGGCAAAACCGGCAGCAGAAAAACCGGCAGAAAAGTCAGAGGCAAGACCGAAGAAAAAGGCAAGTATTTCAGCAGTGTTTAATCCGCAAAACAGTAAACAGATGAGTGGGGGACGCAGACAGAGCTATCATACAAATGCAACAGACAGAAGCTCCCGTCCACAGGAGAACCGCCCATCCCAGGCACGTCCACAGGAAGCACGTCCGGTTCAGCCAAAGCCGGTAACAGAAGCAAAGCAGCCGGCAGAAAAGCCGGCAGAGGTTAAGACTTCTGTAACACCGGAACAGCCAAAGGCACCGGAACGTCAGGTAGTAAATGCCAGAATGGTTCAGGAACGTATTGCTGCACAGGCACGTGCAAATGGTGCAAACCGCCAGAGAAATAACCACCAGGGCAATCGTCCGCAGGGCGACCGTCCACAGGGTGACCGTAACGGAGGTAACCGTTATCAGGGTAACCGTAACAATAACGGAAGACCATACAATAATAATGGCAGACCGGGCTCTTATGGATCAAACGGACAGGGTGGACGCAACGGCGCACCGAATCGTAATGGCCAGCAGGGTGGACGCAGATTAGATCAGGAGATCAACCGTTTCAACAAGGATTCCGTAAAGTCTGCTCCGGAAGAGATCCGTACCAAGGAGAGCCGCGAGAATCGTGACCGTGATAACCGCAGAAACAAGAATCAGGATTACGATAAGTTGGGCAGCAAGAAGCAGGAGAGATATATCAATCTTGAGAAGAACGGCGGAAAGAAGAAGAAACCACAGCCACAGCCGCAGCCAAAGGAAGAAGATACCATTCGTTCTATTTCCCTTCCGGAACATATGACGATCAAAGAGCTTGCAGACAAGATGAAGGTGCAGGCATCCGCAATCGTTAAGAAGCTGTTCTTAAAGGGTCAGATGGTAACGGTAAATCAGGAGATCAAGTACGAAGATGCGGAAGAGATCGCATTAGAGTTCAACTGCATTGCAGAGCCGGAAGTAAAGGTAGACGTGATTGCCGAACTTTTAAAAGAGGACGAAGAGGATGAAAGCACATTAGTTGCAAGACCACCGGTAGTCTGTGTTATGGGTCATGTCGATCATGGTAAGACCTCCTTACTTGATGCAATCCGTAATACACATGTTACCGACCGTGAGGCAGGTGGTATCACACAGCATATCGGTGCTTATGTAGTAAGTATTAACGGACAGAAGATCACCTTCTTAGATACACCGGGTCATGAAGCATTTACTGCAATGCGTATGCGTGGTGCAAAGTCTACGGATATCGCAATCTTAGTAGTCGCTGCGGATGATGGTGTTATGCCACAGACAGTAGAAGCGATCAACCATGCAAAAGCAGCCGGAATCGAGATCATTGTAGCAATCAATAAGATCGATAAGCCGAATGCAAATGTAGACCGTGTAAAACAGGAGTTATCTGAGTACGAACTGATCCCGGAAGACTGGGGTGGAAGTACGATTTTCGTTCCAGTATCTGCACATACACACGAAGGTATCGATAATCTGTTAGAGATGATCCTTCTGACCGCAGAAGTGAGCGAGTTAAAGGCGAATCCAAACCGTCAGGCACGTGGTGTTATCATCGAGGCACAGCTTGATAAGGGACGTGGTGCAGTTGCAACCGTTCTGGTACAGAAGGGAACCTTACATGTCGGAGAGCCGATCGCCTGTGGTAGTGCATTTGGTAAAGTACGTGCGATGATCGATGATAAGGGACGCCGTGTCAAAGAGGCAGGACCATCTACTCCGGTAGAGATCCTTGGATTATCCTCTGTACCGGATGCAGGTGAGACCTTTGTAGCATGTGAATCCGAGAAGGATGCAAGAAACTTTGCAGAGACTTATATTTCCGAAGGAAAAGAGAAGCTGCTTGAGGAGACACGTTCAAGAATGTCCTTGGACGATCTCTTCTCACAGATCCAGTCCGGAAATGTCAAAGAGTTAGATATTATTGTCAAGGCAGATGTACAGGGATCGGTAGAAGCAGTAAAACAGAGCCTTGTGAAGCTGTCAAATGATGAAGTTGTTGTCAAGATCATCCATGGTGGTGTAGGTGCGATCAATGAGTCCGATGTTATCTTAGCATCTGCTTCCAATGCGATCATCATTGGATTTAACGTCCGTCCGGATCCTACCGCTAAGGTTACCGCAGATAACGAGGGCGTAGATATCCGTCTGTATAAGGTTATCTACAATGCGATCGAGGATGTAGAAGCAGCCATGAAGGGAATGTTAGATCCTGTATTTGAAGAGAAGGTGATCGGTCATGCCGAGATCCGTCAGATCTTCAAGGCTTCCGGTGTCGGAAATATCGCCGGTTCTTATGTATTAGACGGTACGTTTGAGAGAGGCTGTAAGGTTCGTATTTCCCGTGAAGGCAAGCAGATCTTCGAAGGCGATCTTGCTTCCTTAAAGAGATTTAAGGATGATGTCAAGGAAGTAAAAGCCGGATATGAATGTGGTCTTGTGTTCGATGGCTTCAATGATATTGAAGAGTTAGACCAGGTAGAAGCGTATAAGATGGTAGAGGTTGCGCGATAATCTGTATATATCATGTGCTTTGCAGCGATGCAGGGCACATTGGTATCGTCGAATTTGTCAGGAAGGAAGAGGACGAAGACTATGCGAAAAAACAGTATGAAAAATATGCGGATCAACGGTGAGGTCTTAAGAGAGCTTGCCGGGATCATTCGTGGTGAGATCAAGGATCCACGTATCAATCCGATGACGAGTGTCGTTGCGGTTGAGGTGGCACCGGATCTGAAAACCTGCAAGGCATATATCAGTGTCTTAGGGGATGAACAGTCCCAGAAGGATACACTTGCAGGCTTAAAGAGTGCAGAAGGATATATCCGCCGCACTCTTGCAAAAAACATCAATCTCAGAAATACACCGGAGATCCATTTTATTTTAGATCAGTCGATCGAGTATGGTGTCCACATGTCAAAGATGATTGATGAGGTAAATCACAAGGAAGAAGAGAACTAGACAGAAACAGACGGAGGAAGCTATGCAGTTAGAGACATTGTTAAAGGATGTACAGACCGTTGGACTTGCCGGACACCAGAAGCCGGATGGCGACTGTGTCGGCTCGACACTTGCAGTATATAATTATATCCGTAAGTATCACCCGGAAATAGAGGTCGTGCTTTATTTAGAACCGATCCCAAATATTTTCAAGTTCTTAAACGGTGCGGGCGAGATCGTACACGATTGCAGTGCGGATCGCGTTTTTGATCTGTTTATTGCGATGGACTGCGGAGATATCGGAAGATTAGGGGATGCAGCAAAGTATTTTGCGTCAGCCAAAAAGACATTCTGCATTGACCATCACATCAGCAATGACAGCTTTGCAGATGAAAATTATATTTTCCCGGAGGCAAGTTCAACGAGTGAACTGGTATTTGAACTGTTAGATACCGATAAGATCACAAAAGAGATCGCAGAATGTATCTATCTTGGAATCATCCATGATACCGGCGTGTTCCAGTACTCCTGTACATCAGCAAAGACAATGAACGCAGCAGGAATCCTGATGGAAAAGGGCATCAATTTCAGTAAGATCGTCGATGATACCTTCTTTGAAAAGACGTATGAACAGAACCGGATCATGGGACAGGCACTCGTAGACAGTGTCTTATATCTGGATGGAAAGTGCATCGCTACGGTCGTAACGGCAGAGAAAATGCAGGAGTTCCACGTAGAACCGAAGCATTTAGAAGGAATTGTCCAGCAGTTACGTGTAACGAAGGATGTGGAAGCAGCCGTCTTTTTATATGAGAATGGCACAGACAGCTTTAAAGTCAGCCTGCGTTCGAATGGAAAGGTGGATGTGGCAGCGATCGCTATGAAGTTTGGCGGCGGCGGACATGTCCGTGCAGCAGGTGTGACGATGAGCGGTTCATCTGAAAAGATCGTAGCACAGATCGTGACTGAGATTGAGAGCCAGTTATAGAAGAGAATCACAGAAAGGGATCGTTTTACTATGAATGGAATTATCAATGTTTATAAGGAACAGGGATATACCTCTTTTGATGTGGTTGCAAAGCTTCGTGGAATATTGAAACAGAAAAAAATCGGGCACACCGGTACGCTTGACCCTGATGCGTGCGGTGTGCTTCCGGTCTGTTTAGGAAAGGCAACGAAGGTATGTGAACTGCTGACCGATAAGGATAAGGTATACGAAGCAGTTCTTTTGCTTGGCAGGACGACCGATACCCAGGATACAACAGGACAGACACAAAGCACCCATGAAGTTACCTGTACGAACGAACAGGTAACGGACGCGGTCAGTCACTTCATCGGGGATTACGATCAGATACCACCGATGTATTCGGCATTAAAGGTGAATGGGAAAAAGCTGTGTGATCTGGCAAGAGCCGGGATCGAAGTGGAACGAAAGCCAAGGAGCGTGTATATTTTCTCGATTGATATACTGGATATGGAGCTTCCACGGGTAAAGATGCGGGTGCACTGCTCAAAAGGAACCTACATCCGCACACTCTGTCAGGACATCGGAGAGATGCTTGGCTGTGGCGGCTGCATGGAGTCCCTGCTCCGTATAAGAGTCGCTGATTTTGATCTGGAACATGCATACCGTCTGTCTGAGATCGAAGAGGCAGTAAGGAATCAGACCATCGAACAGATAATCGCACCGATCGATCAGGTGTTTTTGAATTATCCGGCACTTACGGTCAAAGCAGGTTATGAGAAGCTGTTATATAATGGCAATCGGATGCCGGAAGAGAGTGTTTTAGAGCAGGATGTGCTGGCTGCACTGAAAGATGCCATGGCGTCAAAAGATACCAAAGCACAGGAAGATGCACAGATACAGAAATGTGCACGGGCAGCAAAGGATGCATGGGTCAGGATCTACGATGCGGCGGGTGCGTTTATTGGAATCTATGAGTACAGAAAGTCACAGCAGGAGTTAAAACCGGTAAAGATATTTATGGAATAAAAGGGCGTGGGTATTACGATGGAATATATAAAAGGTACAACAAGCTTTCATATTGAAGATCAGACGGTGGTCTCGTTTGGAAAATTTGACGGGCTGCATTTAGGGCATGAGCTTTTGATGGAAAAAATGCTTGCAAAGAAAAAGACCGGATTAAAGTCGGTGATCTTTACGTTCGACATTCCGCCAAAACGGCGTGCATTTGATGTGGAGGCAAAGGTGCTTACCACCAATGAGGAAAAAATGCATCTGTTCGAACGGATCGGCATTGACTATCTGATCGAGTGCCCGTTTACGGAAGAGATCATGTGCATGGATGCGGCAGATTTTGTAAAAAAGATTGTAACCGAATTGAATGTCAAGGCGATGATCGTTGGGACAGACTTCCACTTCGGACATAACCGTGGCGGGGATTATCACACGTTACAGCAGTATGCAGAGGAACTGGGCTACGAGGTCAGTGTGGTAGATAAGATGCAGTACGAAAACCGTGACATCAGCAGCACATTTGTGCGGGAGGAGATCGCTGCCGGAAACATGGAACGTGCGAACCACCTGCTGGGTTATCACTATTTTGTACAGGGAAAGGTCGAACATGGCAATCATTTAGGCGGACCGGTACTTGGCTGTCCGACGGTAAACCTGCTTCCGACTGAGGACAAGCTGCTTCCTCCGAATGGTGTCTATGTGGCAGAAGTAGTCATCGGGGATCAGATTTGTCAGGGTATTGCAAATGTCGGCTGTAAGCCCACGATCGAAGGGAAAAATCCGATCGGTGTAGAGACACATATTTTTGATTTTGATAAGGATCTGTATGGAACCATGATCCGGGTAGAGTTCTTATCCAGAGTCCGTGCGGAACAGAAATTTACTTCCATTGAGGAATTACGTGCACAGCTTCAGGAAGATATTGCATACGGCAGAAGCTTTTTTAAGCAATATTAAGCGATCTTTTTGTATAATCGGAAGATAAATGTTACATAATTATTACATAAATGTGATAAAAGTATTGACAAGAGAAGGAACTGCGCTTATAATTCCAATTATGCGTAAGGTAGCAGAAGATACAGATGCGTGAATGTGTGAGCAGAAGCGTGTAGTGATAACGATAAATGGAGAATGTAGGAAGCAGGAGGTATTTATGAGACTGGGACTGGTAAAAACAGTAGGATTTCTAACCGTATGTGGTATCGTTGCCGGTGCATCCGGGATTTCTGCAAAGGCAGAAGGGCTGAATTCGGGTGTTTCCGTAGCAATGAGTTCTTATATGAACCTTTCAGAGGTGGCTGCCAAGGCGGTAACAGAGGCAGCAACTACAGCAGCAGGACAGACAGAAGATACAACGATTTGCGGATATACGAATCTTGGAATCGCACAGGTAGAAAGCAACCTGAATGTCAGAACAGCAGCAGATGAGAATTCAGAGCTGGTCGGAAAGATGCAGAACGATGCCGGCTGTGAGATCTTAGGACAGGAAGGCGACTGGTATCAGATCCAGTCCGGTAAAGTAACCGGATATGTAAAGGCAGAATATCTTCTGACCGGGGATGCAGCAAGAGCACATGCACAGGAAGTGATGAAGACGATCGCTACCGTTACGGCAGAGGGCTTACATCTCCGTGCGGATATGTCAACCGAGAGTGAAGTATTAGCTCTGATGCCGACAGGCGAAGAGTTAGTCGTATTAGAGGATAACGGAAGTGAATGGATCAAGGTGGACTTAGACGGTGAGCAGGGATATGCACACAGAGATTATGTAGAGCTTTCCACACAGCTTCCGAAGGCACAGACAATGACCGAGATCAAAGCCGGTGAGGGTTATTCCGATGTACGTGTTGCCTGCGTTTCTTATGCAACACAGTTTGTCGGCAATCCATACGTCTGGGGCGGAACAAGCTTAACAAACGGAGCAGACTGTTCCGGATTTACCATGTCTGTTATGGCAAAATACGGTGTATACTTACCGCATTCCTCCAGAGCACAGGCAAATTGCGGAACAAGAGTCAGTGCATCCGAGGCACAGCCGGGAGATCTGTTCTTCTATGGAAGCGGCAAGGGTATTAACCATGTGGCAATCTATATCGGAAACGGACAGATCGTACATGCAAGTTCCCCATCGACCGGAATTAAGATCTCGAACGCATTTTACCGTTCACCGGTCTGCGTAACCAGAGTTCTTGGTAACTAAGGAGAAAAATGGATTCCTTTGTAAAAAGAAGTTTACAAAGGAATCTTTTTATGTTATATTATGTTGGTGTGAGTAAGCCCATATTCGGTAGATGGACACTCCGACCTTTTACTGAGTATCACATGCAAGTGGGCGATTAAAATATTTAGGAGGACATTTTTATGTTAGCAAAGGAAAAGAAAGAAGCCATTATCGCTGAGTACGGAAGAACACCTGGAGATACAGGTTCACCAGAGGTTCAGGTAGCACTTTTAACAGCAAGAATCAACGAGCTGACAGAGCATTTAAAAGTGAACCAGAAGGATCATCATTCCAGAAGAGGTCTTTTAAAGATGGTTGGTCAGAGACGTGGATTATTAGCTTACTTAAAGAAAATTGACATCGAGAGATATCGTAGCTTAATTGAGCGTTTAGGCTTAAGAAAGTAATTCTTTCGGTAAGAAAGTGTAAGACGAATAGGGCGGAGTTTCTCCGCTCTATTTTAAGTAATAGGGATTTTTCTATTACAAAATGGCAATCTGACAGAAGTTCATACCGAGACCACTGAAGTGTGTGTGAGCACTCGGATATACTTCAGTAGTTTCGGGCTTCTGTCCAAAAATCGTGGAGACAGGTGCTTCACAGAAGAATAAAGGAGAAAAATATGTATCAGAGTTTTTCAATGGAACTTGCCGGCAGAACACTGACCGTTGATGTAAACAGAGTTGGTAAGCAGGCAAATGGTTGTGCATTTATGCATTATGGCGATACAACTGTTTTATCAACAGCAACAGCTTCCGAGAAGCCAAGAGATGGTATTGACTTCTTCCCATTAAGCGTTGAGTATGAAGAGAAGTTATATTCCGTAGGAAAGATCCCGGGTGGATTTAATAAGAGAGAGGGAAAGGCATCTGAGAATGCGATCCTTACTTCCCGTGTAATCGACCGTCCGATGAGACCACTGTTCCCGAAGGATTACCGGAATGATGTAACCTTGAATAACATGGTTATGAGCGTAGATCCGGAGTGCCGTCCGGAGATCGTAGCAATGCTTGGTGCTGCAATTTCTACCTGCATTTCTGATATCCCATTCGATGGTCCATGTGCAATGACACAGGTTGGTATGGTAAACGGAGAGTTTATCGTAAACCCATCCCAGGAAGTATGGGACAATGGTGATTTACAGCTTACCGTTGCATCTACCATGCAGAAGGTTATCATGATCGAGGCCGGAGCAAATGAGATCCCGGAAGCAAAGATGATCGAAGCAATCTATATGGCACATGATGTAAACCAGACGATCAATGCATTTATCAATAAGATCGTTGCAGAGGTTGGTAAGCCAAAGCATGCATATACAAGCTGTGCAATTCCACAGGAGATGTTTGACGAGATGAAGAAGATCGTTACTCCGGAAGAGATGGAAGTTGCAGTATTTGCAAATGAGAAGCAGGTACGTGAGGAGAATATCCGCAAGGTAACCGAGAAGTTCGAAGAAGCATTTGCAGACAACGAAGAGTGGTTTGCAATCTTAGGAGAGGCTGTATACCAGTATCAGAAGAAGACAGTCCGTAAGATGATCTTAAAGGATCATAAGCGTCCGGATGGTCGTGCGATCAATCAGATCCGTCCGCTTGCAGCAGAAGTTGATCTGATCCCTAGAGTACATGGTTCTGCAATGTTTACCCGTGGACAGACACAGATCTGTGATGTCGTAACACTTGCTCCGTTATCTGAGGTACAGAAGGTTGACGGCTTAGATGAGAATGTAAAGACAAAGAGATATATGCATCATTATAACTTCCCATCCTATTCTGTAGGTGAGACAAAGCCTTCAAGAGGACCGGGACGTCGTGAGATCGGACATGGAGCATTAGCAGAGAAGGCACTTGTACCGGTACTTCCGTCAGAGGAAGAGTTCCCATATGCAATCCGTGCTGTGTCCGAGACTTTCGAGTCAAACGGATCTACCTCCATGGCATCTACCTGTGCATCCTGTATGGCACTTATGGCTGCCGGTGTTCCGATCAAGAAGATGGTAGCAGGTATTTCCTGCGGACTGGTAACCGGAGAGACAGACGACGATTATATCGTATTAACGGATATCCAGGGCTTAGAGGACTTCTTTGGAGATATGGACTTTAAGGTAACCGGTACACATGACGGAATCACAGCGATCCAGATGGATATTAAGATCCATGGTCTGACAAGACCGATCGTAGAGGAAGCAATCCGTAGAACACGCGAAGCAAGACTCTACATCATGGATGAAGTAATGTCTAAGGCGATTGATAAGCCAAGAGCAGAGGTTGGAAAATATGCACCGAAGATCGTCCAGATCCAGATCGATCCTGCAAAGATCGGTGATGTAGTCGGACAGAGAGGAAAGACGATCAACGAGATCATCGACCGTACCGGTGTGAAGATCG
Organism: uncultured Lachnospiraceae bacterium; assembly: GCA_902782995.1. Taxonomy (GTDB): domain Bacteria; phylum Bacillota; class Clostridia; order Lachnospirales; family Lachnospiraceae; genus Roseburia_C. The sequence continues at coordinate 13,563 of CACZPJ010000138.1, forward strand.
ATATTACCGATGAGGGCGCAGTCAGCATCTGTGGTACCGATAAGGAAATGATGGACAAGGCTCAGGAAATGATCCGCATCATCACAACTGATTTTGAAGAAGGTCAGATCTTTACCGGTAAGGTAGTAAGCATCAAAGAGTTTGGTGCATTCATTGAGTTTGCACCGGGCAAAGAGGGAATGGTACACATTTCTAAGATCGCAAAAGAAAGAATCAATCATGTAGAGGATGTTCTTACCTTAGGAGATACCGTAAAATGTATCTGTATGGGTAAGGATAAGATGGGAAGAATCAGCTTCTCGATCAAAGACGTTCCTCAGGACTAAACAGACTAGATTACACCCCGTGAGTTTGCGGACTCATGGGGTGTTTTTAATTTGGTAGGCACTATGTTATTAAGCGCTTACATATATTATATAAAAAATGTCCAAAAAAACTAAAAGATATTTTACCTAAGGAGACATTTTCAATATTTTTAGTGGTTGTAAATCAAATGGAGAAGGTTGAGATTACAGAAGAAAATATATCGGACATGTTAAATGCAGACACGATATTGGAAGAATTGTATGAAAAGGCAGTAGAAATTAAGGATAGTGTATATATACCAGAGTTAAGAGAATTTTTGGCAAAACTTACAGTTTCAT
>CACZPJ010000139.1 GCA_902782995.1 uncultured Lachnospiraceae bacterium
GTTTTTGTCGACAAATACTTTATCACAAAGTTGGATGTTCTTTTTTATACTCTATTTAATTTTCCGACCAAAATTTTACGCTACCCTTCAAAGAATCGCTTTTCTTCGTATCGCCATGCATGTACCCCGGCACATCAGCCACAGTGCATATGTGCATACTTTTCTCTGGTTGCAAGACCCCCACGGATATGCCGTTCCGACTTGTTCACATCAAGCACCTTACGCGCCTCACGCGCGAGGGACGGATTGATCTGGGTCAGACGTTCCGTTACGTCCTTATGTACCGTACTCTTGCTTATCCCGAACTGTCTTGCCGTCTGTCTTACCGTGGCATTATTCTCTATAATGTAACGTGCAATCTCAATAGCCCTTTCCTCTATATAATTTTTCAAGGATCTTCCCCTGTCATACTTGTTTTTACATTGTATGCAGAAGAAGAGGGTTTATACTATATTCTTTTCGGATTTATATCATTACATAAATCCTTCATTTTTATAGTATTCTTCATTCTGAAAAATTCCATATGCCGTTTTTAATTTTGAAAATCCCCAATGTTCATATAAACCTATATGTTTTGGATGCGTATAAAGTATTACATTACATCCTTTCACTTCCTGCAATAAATGATCTAAAATAACTTTGCCTAACCCATTTCCCCTGTATTCATCCCGAACAGCAATATTGCATAATGCTGCCAGTGTTCTCCCATCTGAAACAGCCCTTCCAACACCTATCATTTTCTCCTTATCCATAAGAAATACCACGGCATAGCTGTTTTTGAATACCTCCTCCTGTGCATCAATGTCCAGATCACTCAGCCCATAAAAATGCAGAATTTCCCACACCTGTGAAAAATCCATTTCTTTACAGGATTTTATTATTCTATATTCCATCAAATCCATTTCCTCTTCCTTGTTTTTATTATTTGAAACAAAATTGTTTTCAATTTTTAAATATAGTACATGTCTTTTTGTATAAACCTTGATAAGAATTTTTGGGTACGTTCTTCTTTCGGATTCACAAAAATATCCCGAGGTGATCCCTCTTCAACGACAACACCTCCATCCATAAAAACAACCTTGTCCGATATTCGTTCTGCAAAAGCCATTTCATGCGTAACAATTATCATGGTAATTCCTGTCTGGGCAACCTTTTTTATCACATCCAATGTTTCTCCTACTAATTCTGGATCAAGTGCCGATGTTGGTTCGTCAAACAGGATTACTTCCGGATTTAATGCAACCGCTCTTGCAATTCCAACTCTCTGCTGCTGGCCTCCCGAGAGCTGACTTGGGTAATAGTCTTTCCGATCCGCCAGACCAACCCATTTAATGGTATCTTCCGCTTTTTTACATGCCTCAGCCTTTGGAATTTTCCGGACTGTAACCAGACCTTCCATTACATTCTGCAATACTGTCATATGTGGAAATAATGCATAATTCTGAAATACAAAACCTGATTTTCTTCGAACTGATAAAATTTCTTTTTTGCTTACATGTTTCAGATTGATCTTTTGATCACCAAACTGAAAATTTCCCTCATCAGCTCTCTCCAGAAAATTAATACATCTTAACAGAGTGGTTTTGCCAGATCCACTTGGTCCTAAAATTGAAACTACACTTCCAGCTTCAATCTTCAGATTAATATTTTTTAATACCTTATTATCTCCAAATGATTTTTTTAAGCCTGTGATTTCTATCATACTAATTGCCTCCTAAATCGATTACTTGCTGCCTCCACTCTTCGGAAAATCGTTTCCAATATAAATGAAATAAGCCAGTAAACCAACGCTGCCGCTATATACCCCTCCAGATAACTGTAAGTTCTTGAACATGGATAAATCGCTCCTCCCATTACTTCAATAATTCCTATCACCGATACCAGATTTGTACCTTTGATTGTTCCAACCAGATTGTTGATCACCCCCGGTACAATAGCCGGTACTGATTGCGGAAGAATAATACGAAAGAATGTTTGTGCTTTCGTTAATCCGATGGAATATCCTGCTTCATACTGTGTATGATCTACGGACATCAACGCCCCTCTTATGGTTTCACTATAACTGCAGACATTCGTACTAATAAGAGCTATATAACCCACAATAAGTGGGTTTATTTCATTTATGCTTTTTGAAATATGAAAAAAAAGTGCAATCTTTTCATAGTATGTTAAAAATAATAAATGATAAATCACCAACGCAACCATAAGTGGCAGTCCCATATATATGGTAATAAAAGCTCCAAAAAATTTTGAAAGAACCGGTACCTTATAATTTCTTATAACCGCAATCAGAAAACCGATCAAAATGCTCCAGACAAATGTCACTAATGTAAGTTTTAATGTTATCGGAATATATGTCACTGCTCCCTGTAAAGATTCTGCCAAATTTTCAAATTGAAATGTCAAATTCTCACCTTCTTTCAAACACAAGCTTTTTATCAATCCGATAAAAAATGATTTTTAAAACCAGACTTATCAGTACGTAAATCAATGCTGCCACAACATATCCGTCCAATGTATGGCCGGTTGCAGTTCCTAGTACCTTAGCCTTTCCCATAATGTCTAAAATTCCTCCAATAGTAAAAACAAGTGATGTATTATGAAATACACCGATCAGATCCACACCATATGCAGGAATTATACTTCTTATAATCTGAGGCAGAATGATTCGTACAAACGTCTGTATTCCTGTCATTCCAATGGAATAACCTGCTTCGGTCTGCTCTATTGGAATTGATAAAATTGCTCCTCTGAAAATCTCGCCTAAAAAAGCTCCTTCGTTCAATATGAATGCTATGTCTACAAATACGATTGGAGACCACGAATTTACATCAATTTTAAAAATTGTCTGCATGAGTAACGGCAGTCCATAATATACAACCATCATTTGTACCAGAAGTGGTGTGCCCCGCATATAGGATACATAAACTTTTAAAAATTGCTGCAGCACCGGAATTTTTTTTATTTCCAATGTAGCAACTACCAACGCCAATAATGTTCCTATTACCATAGAAACAATAACAATAGCAAACGTTACGCTCAACTGTGGGACTATTTTAGGAATAAGCTTCAGAAATCTTTCTATACTAAAGTAATCTCCCATATGTTTTACTCACTTTCTGTAAAATCTCCACTCAGATACTGCTTCGATAATTCTGCTAATTTTCCGTTTTCTTTTAATGTCTTTAAAGCTCCATCTACAGCTTTCTGCAGTTCTATTTCATCTTTTCTGTACAAATAATATGTTTTTGAATTGTTAATAGGATCACCTACCGTTTTTAATATATCTGTTCCATTTCCAAACTCTTCATTTATACGTTCCGCATCCCGCAAAGTTAAAATACTCGCAGCTGCTTCACCACTTTTAAGAGCAGCAACCGTTTCCTCATTTGTACTGCTATCAGAATTATACATATTTACTGCGTAGTCCGGATTTTCGTCATTCCAGTTCTGAATGATCGCAGTTGACGCACTGGTTGCTCCTCCGGTTCTTACTGTCTTACCTGCAAGATCCTTTAAAGATGTTGTTGTATCATCATCAACCGGTACGGCGATGTACGTAATATACGTTGTATAGGCTTCTACTCCGAATAAATATTTTTCAGCTCTTTCATCTGTATATTCATACTGATGTGCAGCCAGATCAATTTTCCCTGAATCTAAGGAAAGTAAAAGACTGTCAAAATTCATGGATTGATATTCAAACTCATACTGTGGGAGCAATTCGTCTATCTCTTGAAGTACGGCATATTCATAGCCAGTTGCTTTTCCATCTTCATCCAGATAACAATATGGATTATATGAGGTACCTGAGCCAATAATTACTTTTTGTGTGTCTGAACTTTCTGCAGTACCTTTCCCACAGCCTGCCAATAGATAACTTCCTAATGCTACGCTCGCTACAATGACTGTTATTCGCTTTGTCAACTTATTCATACTTGCTTCCTCCTTAAATAAAAAACCAGAGGTTTTATTTACCTCTGGTTTTCCAGTCAGCGTCTCTGATTTGTTTGTAGTTTTACTATACCACGCACACCTTTGCCTGACTAATTCATGTATTTTATTTTCTGTGATAACTAAAAATTATATATGATTTTTATTATTTCAACTCTTTGTACTTAAGCAATTCCCGTATATATTGCTCAGCAATGTCACTGAGCTTATGATTCATCTTAACAATATACCCAATGGTAAGAGGATCTTCTTCCTTAAGCTTAATTGCAATAAACCCTTCTTTTAACGCCTGAGAATCAACCATGTTCCCGGTGCCAATCGAATATCCGTTCAATGATGTCATGAGTTCTGCCGATGTTGCCCGGTCTGACGTTTTTATCAATTTTGTGAAATCATAGTCTCCCAGAGCTTCTTCCGATAAATAAAATTCATTATCACTATTCTGGTCAAATGATACACAAGGATATTGCGTAAGATCATTCAATGACAATTCATCCATATCTGCCAATGGATGTTCCTTCCAGACATAGACATAAGTTTCTCTGATTAATAATGCCTCAAACTTCAAACCATAATCCCGGAATAGTTTTTTCATTACTTTTACGTTATTTTTCGAATATGAAATAATTCCAACTTCGCTCTTCAAGTCCCTGACATCATCTAATACCTTATCTGTCTGAGTTTCTCTGACGGCATATACATATTTTTCGGTTTTATATTTTTTCACAACACTTGAAAACGCATGCACCGCAAAAACATAATGCTGCATAGAAACACTGAAATGACTTTTATTTTTATCCTTGTCAATAAACCGGTCTTCTATAATCTTATATTGGCTTACTGCTTCTTTTGCATATATAATAAAGTCTTCCCCACTTTTCGTCACTCTGATTCCTTTATTGGTACGTTCAAAAAGCTGGATTCCAATTTCCTCTTCTAACTCTTTCATTGTTGTAGAGAGAGCAGGCTGAGAAACAAAAAGCTTGGATGCTGCTTCCCTAAATGAACCACTGTTTGCAATGGTAATTGCATATTTTAACTGCAAAATTGTCACTCTGTCTTCTCTCTCCCTTCACCATAAAAGTACCATCTCATACGATAACATTGTCTTTTATAATACTATATTAATGATAATTTTTCTAATGTAAATTTCGTAAAATTTATTCTCAGCGATAACTTTTTCTTATAAGATTTCCCATCCTTATTCCCAATAGTCAAAAAAGAATCTGAACTCTCATTCAGACTCTTTTTATCCCATAAAATTTTTAAATTGTGTCTTATCCCCGCTCGGTCAACTGGATCAGTTCTGTCGCATGATCCATGATCTTCTGTAAATTCTCCATGTTCCGTTCCTCTGCCTCAAGTGTCTCATTAGCATGTGCCGAAACTTCCTCGGATGCTGCCGAGATCGTCTGGACGGATTCTGCGACCTCACGGTTTGCCTGCGCCATCTGCTCAATGTCCGCAGTAAGCTGGTCGATATTATTACGCATCGCAAATGTGTTTTCACGGATCTGACCAAAGCTGTCTGCCGTATGCTCCGTAGAATTCTTTTCCTCGTTGATCTCATCGATCATTTCACGCACCATGGTAACAACCGTGGTGATCGCACCGGATACATTCTCAATCAGCTCTGCAATATGTACTGTTGCATCCTTTGTCTGGACTGCCATTCCGGAAATCTCGGTTGCTACCACAGAAAATCCTCTGCCGGCTTCACCCGCTCTTGCTGCCTCAATGCTCGCATTCAGTGCAAGCAGGCTGGTCTGGGAAGTAATGCCGCCGATCAGTTCGACAATCGAATTCATCTGATTGATATATCCGTCTAAGTTCTCAAGCTGTGCAGCTACATCCGCACCCTTTTGCACGGACTCCTGTACTTCGTCTACGAGAACATCAATATCATGTTTGCCGTTTTCGAGTACCTCTAAGGTATGCTGCATGCTTGCTTTCATCTCATTTGCAGTTTCGTCCACACGTACCACCTTCTGCTGGATCTCTTCGGTCTGCTCTAACTGACGCTGGACTGCTTCCGCAGTGTCGGTAACACCGGCGGTAACCTGTGCCATGGCTGACTTCGTATGCTCAGAAGACTGGCTGAGTGCACTGACACGCGTATGGATGTCATCAATTCCGATCTTCATCTTACCGGAAAGTTCCTGAACATTCTGCATTGCAGCTTCCGTATCCTTTTTTGCTTCTACAATATGTCCCATCTTCTGACGGTTGTTCTTATCGAGTGCATTCGATGTAAAATAAGCACAGATTGCAACAAAGATGATCACAACCACCTGAATTGTTGCTGCACCTGCATCGTGGTAGCCAAATCCTCCGGTAGCCGCACCCGCAATCGCAATGATCAGGTTCTCGATCACGATTCCGATACTGATCTTCAATGCATAAATACTGTCATTGTATACAGAAATGATCAATACCATCGGTATTACATAGACATAGATCAGGCTATCGGTTGTCGTAAACATTACAAACGTATAAAGCACGGCAAATCCGATCGCAACCAGATGCTTGATCATCACAGATTCCCGATCCTTCTTCCAGAAGATAATCTCTGCGATCACCGGTCCTAGTGCAAGTATCACGATAATCAGCGTATAGACAATTCCTCTGTTTCCGGCTGCCATCTCACCCACAAATGTTATGATATAGACAAGTGATGCGATCATGTGTGCCAGCATCGTCGTCTTGTTACTTCGTTCCATTTCCGTCACAATTCTTTCATTCATTCTATTCTCATCTCCCATATCAAGTCATATACCTAAAATGTAACACTTTTTTCGTAAAAGTGCAACCGGATCGCATACCCGAAACTGGATGTTTCATGCCCACTTTCGCATCACGTTAAATTTCCTATACAGATCCATGTGTCAAAAGATGCTTTCATATTTTATAATGAACAAAATGCACAAAATACGTTCCGCAAACATTTGCTTTACATATTTTGAGCATTTCGCTTTTTATATTCAAAGCATCTTCTGACACCTTAATCCCGTATTTTCTCTTTAAAACATATTCTGGAAAATGGAATACATCAACTGGCTTGGATCGCTGACCATGCTCTTTGCTGCGCTGATCGCTGTACGAAGCACATCCGGAAGATATAGCGTCCACATTTTTGCCATTGCAAATACGGTAAGCACCACAAAGGCAAACATGACAATACTTAACATGATTGCAAACACATTTAAGATCTTTTCCTTCAGGCAGGCTGTCATCGAAATCTTCATAACGGTAAAGCCCCAGATCGATAATGTAAAGAATAAAAAGATACCAACAACCGTATTTAATGCAGACAGGATAATGGCAACCAGACCCCCTGGTGCGATCAAGGCACTTCTCACTGCAACTGCGGCTAACATTTCCTGATATTTTACCTTACACTTAATGATCATATGACCGATCAGAAGCATTGCGGCTAACAGACAGGATAATGCAGCAGATGCAAAAAGGGTGACAAAAAATACCCTGCCAAGTGGCAGCTTTAACATACTGCCTAAGGATAATCCGTTTGAAAACAGCGAAGAATAGCTTTCCACTGCACTGGCAATATACTGTAAATACGAAGAACACTTTGCACAGATCGCAACTGCAAACAATCCACTCATCACTGCCTGAAGTGCAATAAAGATTGCTGCGATACCAAGATTCGCTTCAATGATCATCTGCTTGCCTGTTGCAACCGGATGAATGATCAGCCCTACAAATGTATCCAGCAGCTTCTTAAAAAATCCTGTGGCTGCCGGATTGCCTGCTGCCGTCTGATTGCCTTGGGATGCCTGCGGCTGTACCGGTGGTACTTCCTGTGCGTTTCCTGCTTCCTGTTGTACTGCCTCTGTCTGCACCGTTGCTGTCTCCTGTGCCGGTGCTGCCTCCTGCACTGCTGTCTCCTGCACTACTGCTGCCTCCTGTGCCGGTGTTTCCTGCGGACGCCGGCAGATACAGATCTCACCTTCCTGTAAAGGTCTTCCACATCTTGTACAAAACTTACCCATTTTCATTCTCCTTTATCTGCGGTTTTATTAATAATAAAGTGTATAACATCCAAGATTCGTCTGAACCCAGTTTCCATCTTCCTCTATGAAGTCGAAGGTAAACTGTTCACTGCTGTCCATACTGTCGGTATTGATCGAGCCATCCCACCAGTCCTCATAAGAATATTCAATATGATACTCTGCGGACAGGCTGACGGAAGTTCCATTCGAATAGGCACTTCCCTGAATATTTTTAAAGCTCAGCTTATATGGGATAGAGCTTCCATTGCCGCTTAAGTTTGACAGTAGATTGCTGTAAGCATATCCTGCATCCTCTCTTGCGTCCTTTGCAAAAAGATCTGCGATCGCAGCAAACTGTTTTCCTTCCACCGCTGCGGTATAGATCGTCTGCATGTTCTTTCCGGCAAGCTGGATCAGATCCTCTAAGACCTCTTTTTTCATTGCCAGATCAAGCACACTGCATCCATCATTCGAAGAACGGATCTGTACCGTTCTTGTTACCTCATCATAATTCTCCTTAGATACCGTAAAGGTATGGGAACCAAGAAAAAGCTGCGGGATCACATAACAGATTCCGTAGTCATCATCTGCTCCCGAATCCCGGTAGCTGTCCGATAATGTGACTCCATCGAATACGACCGTTGCGCCTTCCGGTACATGAAGCCGGTAGTCCGTACCGATCAACTGATCCGTACTGACCTTCCAGTCATCAAAAAGCAGCAGCTTTTTCCCACTCTGCTTATTTAAGACAACCTCATAACTGCTGTCTGAATTACTGCCTCTGGTACGGTAACGGACATCGACCGTTGTTCCTAACCCGGTACTCTTAGCGACCAGATCGCCGAATGCTCCGCCCTGCTTTTCCACCGTATATGCATTGATCGAACCAAAGCTGTTGTTCTTGTTTGCCAGGGCAAACATTTTTGCATTGATAAACTCCGACTCATCGACATCTAACTTCTCATATGCCTGCTCCCAGTCTCCATTTGCCATCTCTACAAAAAAGTTACCTGCCATATGCTCTGCGCTAAAGCCCTTCTTCGCAAGGGCAAACGCTGCATAAAGGGCTGCAATCAGGGCAACCGCCTCTAAGATCAGAACCACGAGCCACTTTTGTACGGGCTGGCGGACTGCTGCCGGTACTGTCTTAGGCTGTACCTCTTTTGGCTGTACTGTTTTCGGCTGTATCATTTCCGGTGTCTGCTCAACCGGAAGATCGTTGCGTTCAAGCTTTGTTCCGCAGGATTCACAGAACACTGCATCGTCGCTGTTTTTTGTTCCACAATTCTGGCAATACATCTTCTGTTCCTCCTATTCTTCTAAACCCGTAAGAAAATCTACATTTGCCTTTTCCACATCTGTCATGGACTGATAGATCTCATTCATATCATTACTGCGGTCGGTAATCTCCTGATACCATGGCTTTGTATCGAAATATGCCTGGATCTCCTCATTGGAAAATTCATATCCGTATCTTGCATACATCTCATTGATGACCATACGGATAATATCCTTGCCCTCCGGAAGATCCTCATAACTTCCTTCCTTTAATTCATCCACATCATCCTGTGTGATCTCTCTGCTTGCACTGTAATCACACAGATAATCTCCGGTTACCGTCTCTGTACTGTCCTCGTTCAGACTCTCCGTAGCCGGTTCTGCCGGTGGCTGTTCATCCTTGACGGCAAAGTCACTGATACTGCTTTCTACCATCGATGCTTCTGCATCCTTCACAGCTTCTGCTTCTGTAGCTTCGGGTAAGACCTGATTCCCGCTCAGCTTCTCCGATCTTTGCTTCATCCCCAAAAAAAGACAGAGCACAATAGCGGCTGCCAGACAGACTGCAAGAATGATGACAGCAATCCATCCTCCCTTTTTCCCTTTTGTTCCCATAACTTATTCCTCCTGATAAAATATTCCATATTCTTCCATACAGAATAAATCCATTATAGCGGATATGCATTTCTCTGTCAATTTTATACAATTTTTTTTGCATATATTGCATTTGAATTATCCATTTTAACGGCTTTCTTAAGGCGTGTTAAGAAACTCAAAAGAAAATCTTTCGAATTTTGTGTTAATATAGATACATATACCCACGAAAGGATACCACTTATGCGCTATTTTACAATTCCTTCCATAGATTCTATCCATTATCTTGTATGCGGCAATCTGATGAGCCAGGATGGTTTTCTACATCACAGACGCTGTTTCCACGAAAATGTACTGATCCTGGCTCTGGAAGGTACACTGTGGCATCAAGCCGTCAGACGGAAAGCTTTCCTATCTCTGGGTGCACTTTACCGCTGACATTGCAGAGACAGACAGCCTTCCCCCGAAAAATCCGGACGCAAAAAAGGCGTTCTGTGCCTGTGCAGAAGTGGGTACAACTGCACGCACAAAACGCTTTTCCCTTCTTTTTCATCAGCTTTTGGATTTTTCCAGACAGGACACACTTTATACCCCACAGATGATGGACTATGCCCTGCGGCTGCTTCTTATGGAACTGACACAGGAACAGTTTGAAGCATCTTATGAAAGCGAGCATGCGATTCCTCCGATGCTCTACACCATCATGGAATGGATCCGTGCAAACTGCCATCAGCATATTTCTGTCAGCCAGATTGCGGATCACTTCGACTATAACAAGGATTATCTGTCCGCGTTGTTTAAAAAGCACACAGGCTCTACCCTGATCCAGTATCTGAACCAGTCCCGGATCGAGATTGCCAAAAATCTGCTGGCAAATTATCAGGTCAGCATCAAGGAAGCTGCTTTTTCCTGTGGCTTTCTGGATGAAAAATACTTCATGCGGATCTTCAAGTCACTCGAAGGTGTCACTCCGACGGAATATAAGAATGCCTTCCATAAAAAGAATATCAATTCGTAAAATATACCGTATACGTTTCATCCGTCAGCTCATATAACGGACGGAATAAGATATTTTCTGTCTGTCCGTAGCTCCGGTAGGTACTCTGTCTCCACGGATACGTCTCATAGGTATGTTCTCTTTGTACCCGTAAAAATGTCTCCGGGTGTTTCCGGTCTCCGTGCAGTCCCTGATCGGAATCGCAAAGCCCTGCCAGCACGACCGGTCCTTCTATGACCGCTACCAGCTCCGGCTGATCCGGCAGTTCTACCAGCTCCACCTCATCCGGCAGATATAATTTGATCTGCTGATCCTTCCACACTTCACTCAGATGCAGATAACCATCTGTAATCGTAAGATCCGAAAGTTCCTTTCCATCCAGACGTACCACAGGCTGTCCCTTTACCCATTTTGGAATACGAAGGGACAATACAAACGGTGTCTCCTTTTCTGCATGAACCTCTAACTTCAACAACCAGCGTGATATCTGTCCCTGATCCTGCTCATCAAAAAATGCCTGATCGTTGTAATACTTCATATTCGTTGTCTGCTCCACACGGATATCGGTATCCTTGTAATACCAGTCAAGTGCAGATGGAATATACTGGCTGACGAGCAACTCACCCTGTGCTTCATCCTCATAATAGATGATGGACGGATACAGTGTTTGTGCCTGAACCATTGTTCCATGACAGCACCAGAAATCATGACGCTTGCTGCCCCACTTTTTCTTGCTTCCGGCCTGAAGCGGCAGGAAGTAGGTCGGCGTTCCGGTCGTCATATTCTGCTGTGCCAGAAATCCGTTATAAAGATTGCGTTCGATATAATCGGCATATTTTGTATCCTTCGTCCAGCGATACAGATAATCTGCCAGACGTACCATGTTATAAACCGTACAAAATTCCTGATTGCGCACACCAAGATACTCTCCCTGACGATATGGCGGTACCCAGAACTCACCGGAATTTGCTCCTCCGGTGCTGTACATGCCACGGTCTGTTACGGCACATTTCCAGAACTGCTCCGTCAGCTCCTTCCATTTCTCCTCGCCGGTTGCCTCATACATTTTCGCAGCTCCCTGCACCCATGGAATACTTGCATTGCTGTGACAGTTCGTCAGTGCATCCTTGCCATCAGACAGATCACGAAACAGCTTCGGATCGCAGTAACGCTCAGCAAGGGTTTTGTATTTTTCTTCCTTCGTAAGCAGATACAGATCTACCCATACCTCCAGCATGCCGCCCTCTTCTCCATGATAGATGGCACGCGGATTCCTTTTTTGCATCTCATCTGTCCAACGGATATACCAGTCTGCCAGATGGCTTAAGACCTCAAGTGCCTGCTTATTTCCGGCATCCTTATAAGCAGCAGTAAGTCCCATCAAGGTCTTATGCATCACATACTGCGGTGACCAGACATACGCATCATTTGCCAGCTTTTCAAAAAACTTCTCCGGGATAGAGCCAACCCAGCCATCTCCATTTAACTCCTGACAACGTGCAAGCTCTGCAACAATATGATCTAACTTCGCCTTTAACTCCTGATCATTTTCAGAGGCAACAAGCGATGCTGCTGCTGCCATCCAGTGTCCCAAAAAGTGTCCACGTAACTGACAGGTCGGTGCCTCCCAGCCCCAGTGCAGATTCGCCGATGACGGATCTTCGAGTACCTGTAACCCCTGCATCACGATTCCGGCCTCCAGATAAAAGTTCTGAAGCAGACACTGGGTATCTAACTCCATCAGATAAGAACGATTCACCTGCATACGCTCCCGGAATAAGCCCGGAAGTACATTTACTCTTTTTTTGTCTATTTCACGTATCATAAAAGCCAGTCCTTTCTATACTGATTTCTTATGGTTATCCTGTAAGTACCATTATAGAAAAGACTGGCTGTTTTGTCGGTAGACAAAAGTCCATAATATGTGGAGGATTCCGTTATCCTCTTTCACCTAGACCATAGTCTATATCATATGAATTCTCTCATAGAACTGCTCGTAGAAGTCTCTGTCCTTATCATACGGCTGAACAAAGAACACGGTCAGGATCTTCATATTTAACTGCTTGATCTGTCCCGGTTCTGTCATCGACTGTATCTTCGTCTCCATCTGCTTACGGAATGCATGCCAGTCGATCAGATACTGCTGATTCTGTCTTAACTGCGGCGTATCTAACCATTTGCCGATCTTGACCTTAGACCGGTTTTCTACTGCACAGGCTCCCGGCAGCAGAAAATAGGACAGCTTCCCATCCTCATACTGTCTGCCAAGCGGGAAGGTCTTGCAAAGTCCCGGCCGGAAGTCATGGATCCCACATCTTCCCTGTTCATTTAAGAAGCTGCATGCTTCGTTTGAACCGGACATCTGCAGATTCGGAAGGATCAGTCCATCCGTCACCTGAAGCTCTAAATGCTCTTTTAACAGTTCTTCAAAACCAAGACCCAGATTCCAAGTGAGCAGACAGACATCAAGCGGGTCAAGCACCACGGAGGTTCCCATCCCCTGACAGCACGCATGACATCCCTTACAGTCATTTGCTGCCGCACGTACCATGTCGTTTAAGCCATAGGTTGTCTCCTCTAGAATCTCTTTCATGTCTTTATTCTCCCTGCTGTATCATATTTGTATTCTCTACGTTCTTCTTACGCAACTGTTTCATCTCATACATCTTCTCATCTGCGCGGATCAGAGCCTGTTCGATCGTAATCGTCTCATCTGTTCCGATCACGTAGCAGCCTGCCGATACGGTTACCTGATAAGTCTTTTCACAGCGTTTGTTGAATGCATCAAACTTTTCTGCCAGTTCCACCGGCATACGTTCGCTTAACTGCGGATCTGTCTCATAGACCAGGCATGCGAATTCATCTCCGCCGATCCTGCCGGCAATTCCGTTTCCTTCCACAAACTCCTTTAACGTCTGTCCGATCAGCTTTAAGGAAAAATCGCCCTCCTCATGTCCATATCTGTCGTTGATGATCTTCAGATTATTCATATCGACATACATGACGATCACATTCTGTCCCTTGGCACGTCCCTTGTTCTGGAGTTCCTCTGCCATATCGTAAAAGCCCCTGCGGTTTAAGATCTCGGTCAGACCGTCGGACTTCGATAAGGTATCTAAGGCAATGTTGTTCTCTTTTAACATCTGAAGGCTGACCTCAAGCCGCTGCTGCATCTGCTCATTCTGATTCAGCAGTGAGATCATCTTGATCGCAGACTGGAACTGATTGACATAGAATTCTCCGTTCTGGAAGATCTCTTCTGTCAGATCGAGTAACAGGAATCCATAGATAAACTCATTGGAAAAAATCGGAAACAGTACCTTGTTCGTCTGTTCCTTCGTATGGTAGGCAAACATCCGATCCGGTGTGATCTTCTGCTTCTCTACCGGAATATTCTGGCTCTTTCCATCCTTTAATGCTGCCTTAAGGTACATGTACTCCGGGAGTTTAAAGATCTCACCCTGTAAGTGGATCTTCGGCTGTTCTAACAAAAACAGGCTCGCATTGCGAATACCGATCCATCTTAAGTTCTGGATAACGGTACGATAGCTTGCATCATTTCCATGCTCAAACTCCATCATGCCCTGTACATACAGCTTGATCGCATGGGTATGGTTTTTCTCCTTTTCCACACGGCTGCCGTACTGGCTGGCAAGCTCCGATACAATACTCTGATAGAGCTTGGAAAACTGTCTGCTGACTGCTAAGATCTCATGTTCATCTGCAGCACTCTTCTCCTGATAGAGCAGCATAGTCTGGAAAAATTCCATCAATGCATCAATGTCCGCATAGTTGACCGCTTCCTTATCAAAAAAGCTGTCTGCTAACTTCCAGAACACCTCCGCCTCTTCATGCTTCTTCTCGCCATGGAGATTCCTGATCTCTTCTAACTTCGCATATAACTCATGGAAGCTCTCGCGGATCGGCTCCATCACCTTATAGCCATTGCCATAATTGTGACGGTAGAAGATCTGTTCATACCACTCGCGCTCGGAATGCTCCTTATGCTCTTTTCCGTTATTCTTCGATGAATCCGATGCATGCTTTCTTCCACAGAACGAATTCCGCTTTACCAGACGTGTCGGCAGTGTCATCTGCTCCATGCCGCCACCGGCGATCATCCGCAGTGCGATCCCGACTGCCTTTTCTCCAAGCATCGCTCCGTCTGCCCATACCGAGGAAAGGGATGGGTTCGCACGGGCTGCCGTTAAGGAATCATCGTATCCGAGCACCGATACATCACGTCCCGGATACATGCCCCGCTTGGCAAGCTCTGCATACAGTCCGAGTGCCACCTCATCATTGACACAAAAGATTGCTTCAACGCCCGGATTCTGGTCTAAGAGTCTGGCACATGCCTCCTGATTCCTTCTCGATATATCACCCTCGACAAACATATGCGGTTCAAACTTGATCCCATATTCCTCTAAGGTGCTGCAAAACGTCTGCTTCCGTTCCTTTGCATCATCGTTGGCATTATTCGCACCTACCATTGCAAACTTCCGGCATCCATGCTCAATCAGCCAGATCAGACCCTCGCGGATACCGGTGTAGTTATCATACATGACACTGGAGTACCCTTCCATACGGGATGCCACCTGCACAACCGGCACCTTATGATACTGATCTAACATCTTGCGAATCCGCTCTTCGGTTGTATAACAGCCAATACTTCCGGCTATCGCAACAACTGCATCTATCGTCTCTGCCTGTGCACAGGAAAAAACAGTGGAATACTGATACTCATACATCAGCTCCGGATTCGCCGACAGATCCCTGTCTAAGTACTTGCCCGGAAATACGATCACGTCAGCATTCTGTTTCTGTGCCTCCATGCAGACCCCCCTGCATACAGACTGCGAAAACTCATCCATGATCCCACTGACAAGCAATCCGATTTTCTTTCTCTTTTTCCATTATTCTTCATTATGTAGCTACTTCCTCCTGCCCCCCAAAGGGCACTATAATAACTCAAAAGTCTTACTTCTATTGTTCCATGATATGCCACCTGTAGTCAAGTGTTATTTCACCAAATTCATCGACCATTATTGCAAAAAATCCTATTTTATCACAGGCGTAAAGTCCTCGGTATCTCCACAGAAATAACCACCAAGCGATGCAGTCACACGCCGCATTGCTTCATATGCTGTCTGTTCATCTTCCGGTACGATCATTACCAGATATACCGATGTGATATTTCGTTCCTTCAGGTACTGATTGCTGTATTCATCCCCGAGATCTGACCCGGTCTGTTCCATATCGATCGACTTTGCATTCTCTCCCAGTTCGATTTCCACCACACCGGCTTCTTCCCAGAGCTGCGCCACAAAGCGATCCTCCTTTTCAAATACTTCTGCGATCTGGCGCGGGGTGATCTCTGCCGGATTCAGATACAGCCATTCCCTTGGGCAGTTTGTTTTTGTATGGTTTTTGATCTTTTTTAACTTTAACTTATTTTTCATGGCAGTGTACTCCTTCCTCTGCTGTGTCTTACGTCTCTCTTAAAAGCGGATATATTTCCACTGATAACGGTTAAGATCTACTCTCTGATTCTCATCAAACGTGATCCCCTCTGCCTCTAATAAGGCGATCTGTCTGTTTTCCCCGCCAAATGCAAATGCTTTTGACACTTCTCCCAGACGATTGACTACGCGGTAACACGGAATGTGCTCCGGGTCCGGATTGGCATGCAGGGCATAGCCGACCACTCTGCTCCATCGTTTATTGCCTGCAAGCTCTGCAACCTGTCCATAAGTTGCCACCTGTCCGTATGGAATCTGTTTTACGACTTCGTAGATCTTTTCAAAAGCACTCTGTCCGCCTGGTATAGTATTCATATTCCTCTCCATTTCTGCGCATGTCTTATGCGCTGCGCACAATAAGTACGCACTATCTCTGATCCTCCGGTCAGAATGTCAGCCGCATCTGATACCAGACCACATTGCCATGCACCGATGCGGAGATTCCTTCGTTTTGAAAACCAAACTTGCCATAATAAGAAAGCAGCTTATCCTTACAGGTTAATACCAGTCCCTTTCTTCCCTGCTGCTTCGCATCCTCGATCGCACGTAACAGCAGTTCACCGGCATAGCCGTTTCTCCGGTAGTCCGGGAGCGTATTGACGCCAAAAATCATCTGCCAGTCGCCGTCTTCGTCGTGCATCGCTGCCTGCTCGTACATCTCATCGGTCAGATCTGCTTCATTGGTTACAAAGCCATCCACAAAGGCGATCAGCTTCTCCCCCTCAAACATCAGCCAGAAATGATCCCGGTAATACGTAAGTCTCTGTAAAAAAGACGCCCTATCTGCTGCCTCTGCTGCCGGGAAGCATTCTGCCTCAACTGCTGCGATCTGATCTAAATCCTCCATAGTTGCAGTTCGTATCATATGATTATTCATAATATTTTTCACACTAACCTCCATTCCTAAAGCGAAAAGTATGCCCCGATCAATGCACGTAAGGATGCATAATCATCTGCTGCTGCAAGTTCTCTTGCAGAATGCATGGCAAGCATCGGGATTCCAAGATCTGCTCCCTGCATCGGCAGATAGGAAGCAGCGATCGGTCCAAGTGTCTGTCCGCCCGGCATACCGGAGCGGTTCACCTGCACCTGATATGGGATATTTTTTTCTTTGCAGATCTGCATCAGCACTGCCGTTCCCTCGCTGTCGGAAAGATAACGCTGGCTTGCACTGGTCTTGATTACCGGACCCTTTGTTAAAAACACCTCGTTTGTGATGTCACTTTTTGCCGTATAGTTCGGATGCAGCGCATGTGCGCCATCGACGGACAGTAAGAATCCGCGTAACAGTGCACACTGTAACGTCTCCTCTGTCAACTGTAGGGACGCATTGATCCGCATCAGCAGTTCTCTTAACAAAAGTGAATCCGCGCCCTGCTTCGAGCGGCTTCCGATCTCCTCATTATCAAACAGCGCGATCACCGAAAGATTATCCGTATTCCCCTCTGCGGTAATTCCTTCTAACAGGGCTGCCACCGAAGCGAGATTATCGATCCGCGGTGCACTGACGAATTCCTCTGCCATACCGATGCATTCCGGATGATCCATATTATATAAAAACAGATCAAACGACAGAATCTCATCTACGTCTACGCCTAATTCCTTAGCCAGATACTCCTGTAAAAATCCATTCCTGTTGCATGCTTCTGCCACCATACCCGTGACCGGCTGCATCTCGGTCTGCATATCATACTCATGCTTGTTGTTCGCTCCCCGGTCCATATGCGGTGCAAGGGATGGGATCGTAAACAGCGCGCGCTTACTGTCAAAGAGCACACACTTCGGCGTAAAAGCATCCTCACCTGCTAACACCACCTTGCCAGCCAGTCCTAGCGGACGGTCAAACCACGTCCCCTTAAGCATGCCGCCATACGGTTCGACGTTGACCTGAAGATATTCCTTTGTCGTATATTCCGGCTTCGACTTTAACTTAAAGCACGGGAAATCCGTATGTGCCATTGCGATCCGCACAGCACCCGTCTCTGTATTCGTTCCAAACGAAGCTCCGACCGAAAAAGCAAACAGCATCGATGGATACGGTGCAACCATATACCGCCCTCCATGTTCGATCTGCATCGGCTGCTTAAAATCTAATTCTGTAAAACCCTGCTCCTTTAAAAACTGCTTCCCAAATGCGACCACCTGATACGGAGCTCTTCCCTGTTCCAGTAAATCCATAAAAACCTGCATGATTCAATCCTCTTTCTTAGTCCTGTGAAAATTTTCTTTCAATATATTATCACCTTACAAAATTAAGGTGTCAAAAGTTTTCTATAATTATTATACCATTCTCATATTGCTCAAAATCACAAATTTGCGACTTATGGAGAATCTTAGATTTTCTTAATGTTCTGTAAGCGAATCAGCAATGCAGCAACAGGACGTTGCTGCAAGCAAAAGCCGTGACACGGATGTCACGTCTTTTGTGGTTGCGTGAATAAAGAAATCGTATATCAGAACATATAGAAAATATTAGATTCGGAATCTGGAGCAGATTGGTGATTTTGAGCAATCTGAGAATATATAATTATAACACCTTTTGACACCTTAATCCACAAAGTAAAAAACAGTTCCCCTCCACAGTA
>CACZPJ010000140.1 GCA_902782995.1 uncultured Lachnospiraceae bacterium
CATTTCTGTCTCACTGAAATCTTATGACTTAAATCAAAGAAACTACAATCTGGGTCATAATAGCAGCAAATCTCTTTGGGAATCATATGACCGAAAATGAATATATTACATTTTTAGTCATACAAATTACAGAATGTTATAGAAAACGCATGTCCCCGAATGAACAAACTGTAATCCGAATCATACAACAATGTAATATTGGATAAAGCTTGTAACAATCCAATCGCACATTTCATTTTTGTCACCAATATTTTACCTTTTTCTTAATTTTTTTGAATTTTTTGTGACTTCCCTTGCCACCACCAGCATATGGTTCTACAATGAGGAAAATTATAAGGAGGATACTTCCATGAATATAGATGAAACGAAAAAACAGATAAAGGATGATGCTTTCTGGCAGGATATGGAGATTGCTTCCGGTGAAACTACCAGAATCCCGGTTGAAGATATCCGAAGATTCGCGTCTGCACATGCCGCAGACGACACACATATTCCAGATGCTTCCAGAAAGGGCAACTTGACCAATCAGAATGTCCCTGATAGTTTCCGATCTGACGATATAACAAATAGGCGTTCCTCGGATACTGCAAGTTCAGATCGCACAGCATCTACAGATGCTCCATCGAATTCCGGATACACTTCCGATATGAATGAAAAAAAGACAGATACAAAAGCATCTGCCCAAAGCACCCAGACTCCGAAGAATTCCGGGTCAAAGAGAGTTGGTTCAAAGAAATCTGATTCCAAGAAGTCCGGTTCGAAAAAAAGCAAAAAGAAAGGCAGCGGACTGACTTCACTTGTCAAATCCTCTGCCATGTTCACACAAAAGACCGTAAGCACCGGTGGCTCACTGCTCAAAGGCTCTGCCAGACTAAGCGGCACGGTTGCAAGATCCGGCTTCCGGCTGGTCACACTTGCTCTGATCCTGCTTACCATGGCACTGCTTAGCTTCCATTTCTGGAAGAATTATTCCGCACTCGGCTCGCTTCGTTCCATGCTTTCCGAGCGTAACTACAGCCTCGCAGCCTATCTTTGTGTCGGTATTCTGTTGATACTGTTTGAAGTGGCAGCACTGCTTCGCGCCGCTACTTCTAAAAAGATCCGGGATGGCAAGCGTATTTTTACCTATGATACCGGAAGAGGAATGTTCTCCTTCCCGATCATCTACATCGGTTCCTGCCTTGCCCTGCGCTTTTGCGAACACATTCCAATGCTTCATCCATCATTATCCGGTGTACAGTCTGCCCTCCGGGTCTATGGTTCCTTAAGCCAGACACTGCTTGCGATCGGATGTCTGGGTGTGGTTAGCTGCCTGCTCCGCTGGGGATTTTCCAGAGTATTGTTATCTGTAAGAAACCATGATGATGAGTAATCCCGTTACATGCTGTAACGAACAGATAGGAATCTTCCCCGCTTACTTATTATGCTCTACCTTCTCAAAGGAGAATACATTTAAGAACTGCTTTGCACGTTCGGTCTTCGGATGCTCGAAGAATTCATCCGGTGCAGCTTCTTCCACAATATGTCCCTGATCGAAAAAGATTACACGGTCTGCGACTGCCTTTGCGAACTGCATCTCATGTGTCACGATGATCATGGTACGTCCCTGTTTTGCAAGATCTAACATAACATCAAGAACCTCACGTACCATTTCCGGGTCGAGTGCTGCCGTTACCTCGTCGAACAATAAGATCTCCGGATGCATGCAAAGTGCTCTTACGATTGCAACACGCTGCTTCTGTCCACCGGAAAGCTGTCTTGGGAAGCTGTCCGCCTTATCCTTTAAGCCGATACGGTCTAATAACTGTAAGGCTTCTTCCTTTACTTCATCCTTATTCCGCTTCTGAACCTTCATCGGTGCAAGCATGATATTATCAAGTACGGTCAGATGCGGGAAAAGCTCATAGCTCTGGAATACCATTCCGATCTTCTGACGGACTTCTGCCAGATTCTTACTGCCATATACAATCGGTGTTCCCTGTAAAGAAATCGTTCCCTCCTGAATCGGCTCTAATGCATTGATACAACGTAAGAATGTACTTTTACCACATCCACTCGGTCCGACGATAACTACGACCTCACCCCTTTGAATGGTAAGATTTAATCCGTCTAAGATTGTATTGCCTTCAAATTTTTTGGTTAGATTTTCTACAGTTAAAAGTGTCTCTGCCACGCCGGTTACCTCCATCTTTTTTCCAGATACTTCGCAAGCATACTGATCGGCCAGCATGCCAGGAAATATAATATGAATACAACAAGGAATACGCCAAATGCTGCATTCGGACTTGTCATACGGTTTGTCTCAATGATCTGCTGTGCAACCTTTAACATCTCCACGACACCGATCATAAGAACCAGACTGGTCGTCTTGATCATTCGTGTGATCAGATTGATCGCAAGCGGGATCAGTCTGCGGACGGTCTGTGGAATAATGATATAGCGGTAGGTCTGAATCTTACTTAAGCCTAACGCCTCACTGCTTTCATACTGATGCTTTGGTATACTGATTAACGCGCCACGAACCAGATCGCCCATCTCCGCAGTTCCCCACAGAACAAACACGATCACGGATGCCGTTTCGCCACTCAGATTCCAGCCAAATACACGGGTGCTGCCGAAATAAACGATAAAGAGCAGTACCAACTGCGGCATAATTCTTATAATTTCCAGATAAACACGGAAAATAAAGCGTACCAGCTTATTTTTCATGGTCATAAGTCCACCACAGAGAATACCAAGCGGCATACTGACTGCAATGGAAACCAGACTGATCTGCATTGCCACCCAGAGACCCTGCAACAGTCTTAACATATTACTTCCCTTGAATAAAACATCAAGACCCAAATCCAGCATGACGCATCCTCCTTTCGAGCAGACTGCCAAGGATGGATACCGGAAGCAGTATGATCAGATAAAATACAACTAAAAGGAACAGGCTCTCGATCGTCTTATAATAAAGTCCGATCAGATCCTTTGCGGTAAACATTAAGTCCATCAGACTGATGGCACTGAATACACTTGTTTCCTTCAGTAAAAAGATGACGTTTGCAACAAATGCCGGAACACTCATAGAAACCGCCTGCGGCAGTATGATATACTGCATCGCCTGGCGGTTTGTCATTCCAAGACTAAGAGCACTTTCTCTCTGGATTGGTGCGATTGTTTCAAGACCACTCCGGAAGCTTTCAGCCATATAGCTGCCTCCTAAGAATGCCAGTCCTATGATACCACACACCTCCGGTGATAAGTTTGCTCCAAGCTTCGGTAAGCCGTAGTAAATGAAAAACAACTGTACCAGAAGTGGTGTGTTTCTGCTTAATTCAATATAAACTGCTACAATCTGTCTCGCCACAGGAATCTTATGATATTGGATCATCGCACAGATGAGTCCAACAAGGATAGCGAAAACAATTCCAATAACTCCAAGCTTCACGGTAAGTATTGCAGCCCGCTCATACATTGGCAGGTACTCTGCGATAAAGTCCCAATTCATGAAATTGCTTCCTCCTTTCTTCTTTCTAATTTATTATAACTTTACAGATCCCCGTGTCTTAGACAGAACATTTGCTCTGTATATCAATGGTAACCAAATCTTAGATAAGAGTTATTCTGATTTTTTGCCACCTTCAACTACAAGGCTGTCTTCGTAATCTAAGCCATATGTGTCTGCAAGTGTTGCTTCATAATCTGCATGGAAGAACTGCTCTTCACCAAGTGTCTTGATCTCTTCATTGATCCAGTCGCGTAAGGTATCATTTCCCTTTGTAACTGCCGGTGCAATGCTGTCTGAGCTTCCAAGCTCCGGGATTCCTACTACATATCCCTTATCTGCATTCTGAAGTGCGAATGCTAAAACTTCTGTGTTATCATTTGCCCATGCTACAGATGTTCCATTCTCGAACGCTTCCTTTGCTGTTGCGTAGGAATCGAACTTCTGAAGTGGAATATCCGGATAATTCTTTGTCAGATAAGTCTCTGCTGTTGTTCCGGAAATTACGATAACGGAATCATCTTTGTTCCAATCATCCAGAGTTGTGATCTCGTTATCTTCCTTAGATACAACACCAAGTGATACGTTCATGTATGGATCTGCAAAGTCAACTTCCTCTGCACGTTCTTCGGTTACGGTAAAGTTAGCTAAAATGACATCAACCTTTCCGGTCTGTAAATATTCGATACGGTTTGCGGCTTCAGTCGATACATAGTTTACCTTAACTCCCATGTCTTTTGCAAGTCTCTCTGCAAAATAAACATCATATCCCTGATAATCTCCGTTCTCATCTACATATCCAAATGGGTTCTTGTCGGAAAATACACCGATATTGATCGTTCCGTCTTCCTTGATCTCGTCTAAGGTACGGTATACTTCCTTACCGGACTTCTGTGATCCGTTGTCAGAACTGCTTCCGCATGCGGTAACACCTGCGGTTAAAACTACTGCTAATGAAAGTGCTAAAAATTTTTTCAGGTTCTTCATGTTTTTGTCTCCTTTTCATATCCTCATTTTTGTTTTGAATTATATCCCCAATAACCTAGTATGTCAATAGGGTTTATATGTTTTATGACGTATTTTTTTATTGTACGAATTAAAATACAAAAGGGATATGCCGGGAAACACCTTTTATGGCTTATAAGTCAGCTTTTTATAAAGCTTTATCACCTGCTCACGGCTGCCGCCATAGATAAAATAATAATCTGACTGTTTCATTCCCTCAGTATAATAATATTGTCCATACACCGGAATGTTACAGCATAATACCGTATTTTCTGCTGCCACTCCAATGCCGTATCCTGCATCGGATACCAAAAGCGGCATACGAAGCGGCTTTTTGCCAAATGAAATATAACGTGCCTTCTGGTTCATACGTTCAAAGCTGTCATCTAGGATTCCCTTGGCTGCCAGCCTGTCTTCTTTTTTCCAGCAAAAATAGTTCCACACCCGCATGGTATTGCACTCCGGTTCTAACTGCCTTGGCAGAGCCGGATTCTCTTCTAATAACAGGCTTCCTTTCCTATTATAAAACTGTAAGGCTCCGGTTTTCTTTTCCACCCGGATCTGTACCTCTCCGGCATCCATCTGAACCATAGACCTGCTTTCTCTCGCCTGAAATACCATTCCAACGTCCGGTGTGCAGTCCCAGTAACCAGAAGCAAACCGGTCGGTCTGCCCTGTTTTAAACTGTATCCGTAAGATTCCGTCTGTAACCGGCGTGATCCGTAACGTGCCATACCCACTGGTTAACTCAAGATACTTCTTTGTTTTTTTGATGGACTTTACCGTACTGTCTATCTGACTGTGCTTTACCGGTCGCAAAACTGCCATATCCGGCACTGCCGCAAAGGCATATGGGGATGGATTCACCGGCTTATCCGATGCGGCAGTCACCTTTCCCGGAACTTTTTCAGCCTGTGCATAAGGCTTACGATATAAGTCTGCTGCCATCGTTTTTTGTACGTTCTGCCTGCCCTGATCTGCCGTATGCGGCTGTTTTCCGGTATCTAACTGCTGCGTCTTCCTGATAACCACTGCATTTTCTGTCTGCACCGGCTTTGAAACTATGATCCGCTTCGGTCCGATATACTCCTGCTGTTTTATCCTGCGAGATACCTCTTCCTCCGTCTGTTTTCGCGGTTGTTTTGTTTCTACACGCTTCGTGCGTGAAAAGCCCTGCTGTGAAAATGCCTGCATCTGCTTTCCTTCCGCTACCGGATCTGCGATCAGCTTCGTCAGATCCCCGGTATGAAGTACCGCAAGTTCGTGCAGTGCACGGGTTGCTGCAACATAGAGCAGCTTGACAAATGCATCCGTTGCCGGATACTTTTCTTCGGATGGATTATACAGCAATACCGCATCAAATTCCAGTCCCTTTGTATATTCCACCGGCAGAACCATCACACCGCTTCCGAATTCAGCAGTCGTCGGATTGCTGTCTGCAAGCACTATCTGCGCTGCCAACTGACTGCTGACCCGCGAAGCTTCTGCCTCGTCCCGGCAGATCACTGCGATCGTATCATATCCTGCCTGCTGCCAGCTTCTGATCTGTTCTGCTGTCTGATCCAGAAGCTCTGTATCATCCGCGCAGGCAGTCACGCAGACTTCTTTTCCATGCCGGATGATCGGCTCGACCGGATAGACCCGGAAGTTGCCGTGACGCAGGATCTCTGTTGCAAAGTTTGAGATCTCTACCGTATTCCGGTAACTTTTTTTCAGGATGCCAAAGCCGTCAAACGATCCGGTTAAGATCAGTTTTTTCAGATCCTCCCAGTCATTTAATCCATAGTTAAAATAGATATTCTGGGACACATCTCCCATAATGGTGTATGTGCACTCCCTCAGGCAGAACTTTAAGGCACCATATGCCATCATGCCAAAGTCCTGCGCTTCATCGATAATGACATGGCTTGCCTCGCGGATGCCATCGATCTCCTTGATCCGTTTGTACAGATAAGCAAGTGCCGCCAGATCATAGACATCAAATGTATCCGGTGTGTACGGTACGATCTTCCCATTTTCCCTCTGCATCTGTAAAAATTCTTCATATAATGTAAAGATCGAACCCTTCCATTCTTCTTTTCCGAAATAGGTCTTGTACTCCCGCTGCAAGGATTTCTGCTCTGCCTTGGTATAGGTCACCTGTCTGCCGGACAGTTCGTTTTCTAACCGCGATAACAGGAATTCATTTAACAGGTTGATCTTGCCCTGCATCGAAAGCATTGGATTATTCCTAAGATACGTCGCGATCCGCTCCGCTTCCATCAGCAGCGCACCCGTCTTTTCGATACGGATGTCATGTCTTGGGATCGTATCATTCTCATAGCGCATGCAAAAATCTTCCAGCTCGTGAAACCATGCATAACTGCCCTTGATACAGGCACGCGCATCCTTACGGTCGAGTGCTTTTATCTTATGGACGAGGGGATTCCAGTCCTCATATAACAGACGCACAAAAAGCTCTTCCATCGTCATCTGGCGGATTCCATATACGTCAAGATCCGGCAGAACACTTGTGATATAATCGAGCAGAATCCGGTTACTTCCTATGATATAAAAGTCCTCCGGACGGAACTGCTCGTAGTTATACAGGATATACGAGATGCGGTGCATCGCAACCGTCGTTTTCCCGGAACCGGCAACTCCCTGTACAATGATATTCGTCTTTGGGGACTGTCTTATGATCGCATTCTGCTCCTTCTGGATCGTCGCAATGATCTCTCCGAGCACTGCCTTTTTATTTTTGCCGAGGTATTTCGTCAGCAGATCATCGTTTGCCACCACATCCGAATCAAAAAAATCGATCAGCCGGTCATCCGCGATCTCATAGGTACGCTTACGCTTTAGATCAATCTCGTATGCACCCTCGCCCTTAACTTCATACCGGCAGTGACCAATGGAATTCTCATAATAAACAGACGCCACCGGTGCACGCCAGTCGATCACGACCGGTTCCGATGACGTTTTTGCAATCCCGACACGTCCGATATAATAAGATTCCTCTGCCTGCATCTGCGGATCCTGAAAGTCGATCCGTCCAAAGTACGGCTTCTTTCTTGCTTTCTCGCAGCGGATCAGATCCCTTCTGCTCTCATCTAACTGCGACTGCGTGTTGTGCCACAGTGCCAGCGTCTCCTTATCCTTCGCACCGTATGTTTCTAACATTTCATGCAGTTCTCCGGTCAGTGATGTGACACGATCCCTCATCCGCTTCAGGTTATTTTCCGCAATACGGATCACTTCCGCAAGCTGCTGCTCCTCTGCTTCTCTCGTTGTTCCATGGGGCATGACTGTATTAGGAGTCCTGCTGTCTTTTTTTCCTGATCTCATTTTCTGCTCCCTTTTTGCATATCTAAATATATGCTTTTAACATCTCCATAACGCATTCCTGTATTTCTTCGGCTATTCTTTTCGCCCTGACCATATTTAAACCAATCGTCTTAGCCACTGCCAGAATGTCTTCAAGACCAGGATCTGCTCCATTTCCATTCACAGTTGTCGCATGTTCTCCCCCGAGTGAATAAGAATACGTAAGATCATATGCCGGAGAAAGAACCCACCGCTTCTCTGCTTCTCTATATAGATACGTAAAGTTCTTAGAATGATCATCACGATTATGTGCAAATACATTAAAGCACATAAGGCGATAAAGCTTCTCACACTCTTCCATCGATTTTGTAAGCTGAAGTGTAAGTTTCATCAAAATATGGTAATCTAGATTCGGAATTCTGTGCGATGTCTCTAAAAGTCCTGCCGCCGACACCATATGGATTCTGCCTTTTTCTCCTTCTGCCATGCGATCAAAACGCCTTGTACCAAAGTAACCACTCGTCCTTTTCGAATCAAACAGTTTCACCTTCTCTATCTGCAATCCGCATTCCTTGGCACAGCAAGCATAATCATATTCCTGCTTGCCAATGTCTTCTCCATCATCAGAAGAAGGAAACTTTATGATCCATTCCTCCCCTCCAATACATGTCAATATTTTCGGTCTTGCACCTCCGGACGATCCACCTTTTGCAAACAGATAATCCAGATTATCACTAGGTTCTGTGTGCAGAATCCGTTCACATTCTTTTGCAATCTCATCTAATGTCAATTCGCCATATGCATGTTCCATTGTGATGACAGGATGATAGGTCAATGCTCCCATTCCCGATGCCCCTACAATCGCCAGACGATCTAAATTTCCGACTTGCCGTGGACTCAGACCATTTTGCATCATCAAACGATCTACCAAAAGTCGTCCCCATCCACCCGGGAGGCTATCCGCAAACACTCCAAAAAGACCCTCAAAGGGGTCTATTTGGGGTATAAAAACCTTTTTTTCGAGTGGCAGCGAAAATGGGCTGATAGAGAATCCATCTGCCAGCCACTCGTTATCGTATGCAAAAGCTGCCAGTCGATTCTGATATAATGCCATCGTCCCTACCATTCTATCATGGTAAAAAACATCTAATTTACTTTGTCTGTCCATTTATAATCTCCTC
>CACZPJ010000141.1 GCA_902782995.1 uncultured Lachnospiraceae bacterium
CCTTTTTTGTCAAATGCTTCTACCGGATTTTTAATCCCAGATTCCACTATCTGCCAACTGCCTGATGCTTTGAATCACCTTGTCATATGTCTCGGGAATAAATAGTAACCCACATGTTATATCTTCATAATCCGACTGGTAAGCTTTCTTTTCAATGATCTCATTCAAAATATCCGTAATACACACTCCTTCTTGTGCGGATGGACAAATTGTTAACGCCGAACGCACCGCCCTGACCTCAGGAATCAGTTTTGCGAATGCTTCTGTTATACCGATTGAATCCATAATCTTATAAATATCATACAAGTGTCTTGAATGCCGCTCAATTTCTCCCAGCATATAATAATCACACAATGCAAAAACTTTATCCACCAATGTTCTCTCTATCGTCTGTGTGGTTATTTCAAACGGCATCAGATCATAAGTTTCAGCCAGATCGAAACGATTGATCTGATTGAGAAAACGATAAATGTAATTGTCAACCATTCTCCTCGTTGTCGGAAATGGAAGTAACGCCACATACGTTTCCACCACAAGTTCCGGTTTTAATATTCCAGACCACTCATATATAGACGGATACGATGCCCGATAGCAGTTATAATTTCTTCGGCTTCTTGTATCATTAAGATTTGTAATAGAGAAGCCTAATTTATCAACTGTTGCAACAACTGCTTTTTTTAACTGCCTCTTTCTTGCTTCTCCGGGAGTACCGGATTCTGCCGTATAAGATATATCTATATCCTCGGAAAATCTGTCTAACAACTGATAACACTTTGTAAGAGATGTTCCACCTTTAAATACCATATCTTCTAATTTCTCTGATAAGGATTTCAATACAATGGTTACATAATAGTCCTTTTCAATGATATTCGTCGGAATTGCCAGTTCATTGGATGCACCAACCAGCAATTCCTCAAAAGCCTCTCTGTCATGATGCAAATTCATAAATCATTCCCCATTCAATCAATTTTTTTGCTGTCGAACCGGTTAAGGTTTGTGAAACCTCATTTAACTGTTCTTTTGAAAATCTTTTTTTTCTTATATAAGCAACCAATACATCTATCGTTTCTTTCATAGATAACTCGGTATACTTTTCAGCCTGACTGATACTATCAAGTAACTGTAGTATCTCCGCATTTTCCCTTGAAACCGGAATGGATGATTTCTTCACTCTTACTCTCTGATTACCGATCGCAATCATTCGCCCATTGGTTGATTCACGGTTTGTAACCACTTCTATAATTGCAGGCATCTGTGTTGTTAAACCTAATTGGTTTGCAAATAGGAGACCTGTGACATATCCATATTTTTCTGATTTATTTTGTATATATTTACGCATAATTACAATGGACGGATCTAAATAGCTCTTTCCAAGTAACCCACCACGCTTTGGTATATAGTATATTCCATGATCATATCTTTCCAGAAAACCACTTGCTGTAAGTCTCTTTACGGACTGTCTGACAGCATTTTCAGATAACCCTTCCACAGACAATTCGTTTAAGAAAATCGGCTCGCTATATCCGTAATTTTCCAGTAAATAATTCTTTAACACACGCTCACCTCCATATCGAATGTACCATATTTATATTTATATTGTCAATATATGTGTCTACTATTTATTATTACCCGGATCATATTCAATCATTCTGTCCTTCCAACAGTTTCCTATAAGAAAAGTCAATGGCAAATGCTCCGACCGGGGCCGTAAGCACAATCGCTAACACTGCAACGGTAAGCACGGTCTCACCAAAGGCAAATCCGAGCGCAAGCGGTATCCCTCCGATCGCTGCCTGAACCGTTGCCTTCGGCGTATACGCCATCATCGTAAACAGACGCTCCTTTCCATTCAGATCCGTGCCAAGCAGACAGACAAATACTCCAAGCATCCGGAATACCAGTACACCAAGGATCAGGATAACTGCCCGGACACCTACTTTTGTCAGATACCCGATATTTACCGTCGCACCGACTAATACAAACAGAAACACCTCTGCTGCCACCCAGAGCTTTCCATACTTTACAGAAAGCCTTTTTGCAACCGCTTCCCTTTTTTGCTGCAAACCGATCCCGATAAACATGATTGCGATCAGTGCAGAAAAGGTAATCACTGTTGTCAGCGCATCTTCGATCACAACGAGTAAAAATGAGATACTAAGAATGATCAGAACCTTTGATGTATCCCTGATATGTACTCTTTTGAAAAAGTACGCAAGGAAAGTTCCAAGAAATAATCCAATGACGATTCCAAGCAGAATGGAAACCGGAATATTGACAAAGCTTAGGATCGACGCTCCTTTTCCCTGCATCATTCCCACAAATGTGGAAAACAGCACGATCACATAGACGTCATCCACCGACGCACCTGCAAGGATCAGTTGCGGAATCCCCTTTTGTACGCCATAACCTTCCTCCATCAGCTTTACCATTCTCGGCACGACAACTGCAGGAGAAACTGCTGCAAGAACCGCGCCCATAACAGCTGCTTCTAATACAGAGATTCCCATAAGCTTTGGCGCAAGTATAAGCATTCCAAGCAGTTCAAAGCTTGCCGGCACAAAGCACATAAGGACTGCCGGTCTGCCAATCTTCTTAAGACCGGAAAGATCCAGTCCAAGCCCGGCACGCGTCAGGATAATGATCAGTGCGATCTTCCGAAGATCCGCAGATATACCAAGAATCCCCGCATCTAACAGATCAAGTACATATGGTCCAAGGACAATTCCCGTTGCTAACATTCCAAGCAGGCTTGGAAGCCTTAATTTCTGACAGATCCATCCCATAGACATTCCAACCATAAGAATCAACGCAATACTAAGTAACATATCATTTCCTCCATTCCATACAATCCATACAAAAATAAAGTGTGCGCCTGCCGCACACTCTCACGCACGAGCGGATGCATCGCATAATCTTCCACTCCGCGAAGTGCGCATCTTAATTTTTTGGTGTATAGGAATTCCAATGGAATTTCCTATACACCAAAAAAGCCGACAACTTCTGCGATCTTATCATCGTAGAAGTCATCAGCTAAATAAGCAGTTCTGGTTTTCCAAGGGAGAACTTCATTCCCTGACAAAAAGCATACAACAATCCGCCATATCTGTCAACGCTATCCTATCATCCATTTTCAAAAGAAAATACCCGCGAGTACAATCGCAACAATCACAAGAACAAGTATCATAGCGATCACTCTTGTGTACTTTGAAAAATGATAGGTCGTCATCCCCTCTGTGGTATTGCTCTGGATACTCTGATTCAATGCATCGATCAGCTCCTTCGCCCGGTCATAATCCTGCACTGCACAGAATATATCATATCCTGCAAAAGAAATACTGCTGCATATTTCCATGATCTCTCCTGCCTCCTTACTGACCGGATAAGCAGCAATCTGATTCTGCTTTAACATATCTAAGATCATATCTGCCTGCACCTTGTTACTGGTAGAACATACCTTTTTTACCTCTTTTTCTGCCATCTGTCTCCCCCTCTTCCTATTGTGAAATAATTGCTTATTTTCATTATAACATTTCTATTGACATTCGTCATTTTTTTTACCATAATATCTATCAGTGAGTTTATTATTATTAAACAAAAAATCAATTATCACTTCTATTTTGAAAGGATGACATACATGGATATAGGACATAAGATCAAAGAGCTCCGTATCCTCTACGGACTCACACAGCAGGAGTTAGCAGACCGTCTGGAGCTGTCGAAGGGCTTTATCTCACAGTTAGAACGAAATCTTACCTCTCCGTCTGTCGGCACACTGCTTGACATTATACAGATCCTCGGAACGACTCCGGCAGAATTTTTCACAGACGATGAACCGGATCAGATCGTCTTTGCACCGGAGGATTACTTTGAAAAGGAAGACGATGCTGGCACACGGAAAATGGAATGGCTCGTTCCAAGTGCCCAGAAGGACAGCATGGAGCCTGTCCGCATGACCTTAAAGCCGGGTGGCAAGACCGTCGAATACCTGCCGCGTGAAGCAGAAGAATTCGGCTATGTCCTGCGCGGCTCGATCCGCATCTGCTATGGCACGAAGGTCTATCACGCCAGACAGGGAGAGTCCTTTTATCTGAAGTCCGGCAAGAAACATCATATTGAAAATCACGGCAGACACGATGCTGTTTTTATCTGGGTTACTACCCCACCAAGCTTTTAGGAGGAAATACAATGGCAGCAAACCTTATTGAACTGAAAAATATCAGCAAGTCCTACGATGGCACACTGATCTTAGATGACTTAAACCTGACGATCAAAGAAAACGAATTTCTGACTCTGCTTGGTCCATCCGGCTGCGGAAAAACAACCACGCTCCGGCTGATCGGCGGCTTTGAGACACCGGACCGCGGTCAGATCCTCTTTGGCGGTGAAGACATCTCTTCTCTTCCGCCTTATGAGCGGAAATTAAATACCGTATTCCAGAAATATGCACTTTTTACCCACATGTCCATTGCAGAAAATATTGCCTTTGGCCTGAAGATCAGCAAAAAGAGCAAAGCCTATATCGATGATAAGATCAAATATG
The DNA here is from genome assembly GCA_902782995.1 of uncultured Lachnospiraceae bacterium. GTDB lineage: Bacteria > Bacillota > Clostridia > Lachnospirales > Lachnospiraceae > Roseburia_C. The sequence goes on from CACZPJ010000141.1 coordinate 4,541, forward strand.
CCTTAAAGCTGGTGAATCTTGACGGTTATGAACACCGCTCCATCGATTCCTTAAGTGGTGGCCAGCAGCAGCGTATCGCAATCGCCCGTGCAATCGTAAACGAACCAAAAGTACTTTTGTTAGATGAGCCATTGGGCGCATTGGACTTAAAACTGCGTCAGGATATGCAGTATGAACTGATCCGTTTAAAAAACGAGCTTGGTATTACCTTTATCTATGTTACCCATGATCAGGAAGAAGCACTTACCATGTCCGATACGATCGCTGTCATGAATCAGGGATATATCCAGCAGATCGGTTCTCCCGAGGATATCTACAATGAACCATGCAACGCCTTTGTAGCGGACTTTATCGGAGAAAGCAATATCATAGATGGTGTTATGGTGCATGATAAGCTGGTAAGCTTCCTTTGCATTGAACACGAATGTGTCGATACCGGCTTTGGCAACAACCAGCCGGTCGACGTTGTGATCCGCCCGGAGGATCTTGAGATCGTTGCGCCTTGTGACGGCTTTATGGAAGGTGACATTACTTCCGTGATCTTTAAGGGTGTCCACTATGAGATCGAGGTGCTTGCCCATGGCTATGAATGGCTGATCCACACCACCCAGTACTTTGAACAGGGTTCCCATGTCGGACTGCGCGTGATCCCGTTTAATATCCAGATCATGCATAAGCCGGAATCAAGCGATGAAAAGGCGGTGGTATTAGATGAGTAAACGAAAAAGACGCCTGTTTGCAGGTCCTTATATGGTCTGGATTATTGGCTTTACCGTACTTCCGATCCTGATGATCCTCTATTATGCATTCACCAATGCAGACGGAAGCTTTACCTTAAGCTATCTTGCCGGGATCGGTGATCCGGTACACTTAAAGGCACTCCTGCTCTCGCTGCGGCTCGCGGTGGAATGTACGGTGATCTGTCTGATCCTCTCCTATCCGCTTGCCATGATCCTTCACGGATTAAACATCAAAAAGCAGAGCTTTGTCGTTTTTATTTTTGTACTGCCGATGTGGATGAACTTCATGCTGCGTATTTTAGCCTGGCAGATGCTGCTTGCGAATAACGGTATCATCAATCACCTGTTGAATCTGCTCGGTCTTCACAGCGTGCGCATTTTAAACACACCAACCGCGGTTGTATTCGGTATGGTCTATGACTTTCTGCCATTTATGATCCTGCCGATCTATAACTCCATGATCCGTATCCGTAAGGATGTGATCGAAGCAGCAAAGGATCTTGGTGCAAACGACCGCATCGTATTTTTTAAGATCATCGTTCCAATGACAATGTCCGGTGTCATCAGCGGCATTACCATGGTATTCGTTCCTGCCCTGACATCCTTTGTCGTTTCCGATCTGCTTGGAGGCGGCAAGGTGCTGTTGATCGGTAATGTCATCGAACAGTCCTTTATGCAGGGAAGCGAATGGAACTTAGGCTCCGGTCTTTCGATCGTTCTGATGATCTTTGTAATTGCCAGCATGGCATTTATGAATTCACACAGTAAAGAAACGGAGGGAACTGCCGTATGGTAAAAAAAAGTCTTAGCAAAATCTACATGGTGCTGATTTTTCTGTTCCTGTATCTTCCGATCGCTGTTTTGATCGTATTATCCTTTAACAACTCCATATCGAGAGTTCACTGGGGTGGCTTTACCTTAGACTGGTACCGGGAGTTGTTCCAGAGTGAGACGATCATGTCAGCCTTTTATACCACACTTTCCATCACACTGATCTCCGCGCTGGTATCCACGATCATTGGAACCATGGCTGCAATCGGCATCAGTGCCATGCGGAAAAAAGGCAAAGCGATCATGCTTGGGGCAACCAATATCCCGCTTTTAAATGCAGATATTGTAACCGGTATCTCACTGATGCTTTTATTTGTACGTTTTACGAATCTTGGCATGTCCACGGTCTTGCTTGCACACATCACATTTAACATCCCATATGTGATCTTAAATGTAATGCCAAAATTAAACGGTCTGCCACAGCATACCTACGAAGCTGCCTTAGACCTTGGTGCAACACCTGCCTATGCATTTTATAAGATTGTCTGGCCGGACATCCTGCCGGGTGTCTTTTCCGGATTTTTGATGGCAATGACAATGTCGTTAGACGATTTTTCGATCACTTATTTTACAAAGGGTGCAGGCATCAATACACTTTCCACCATGATCTATACCCAGCTTCGTAAGGGTATTCTTCCGGAAATGTATGCACTGTCCACGATCCTGTTTCTGATCGCACTGCTCTTACTGCTGCTCATCAACTACCGGTCGCTGGAACACCCTGCGCGTCACAGAAAGGAGCGCAAATGAAACGAACTTCTATAAATAAACTACTGCTTGCTTCGCTGATCGTATTATCTGCATGTGCACTCAGTGGATGCGGCTCGAAAAAGGGAGCGTCCACTTCGGATGCAGATACTTTAACGGTCTTAAACTATGGAAAATATATCGAGCCGGACGTACTTACATCCTTTGAAAAGGAAACCGGTATCAAGGTCAATTATGAAGAATATGAAAGTCCGGAAGAAATGTATACGAAGTTTACTGCCGGTGCGATCGACTATGATCTTGCCTGTACTTCTGAGTATATGATCGAGCGTCTGATCGATGAGGGTTATGTAAAACCGATCCACTATGAAAACATTCCTCATTTTTCCAATATTGACCAGACTTATCTGGATTATTCGAAAGCCTTTGATCCGGAAAACAAATACACGATCCCGTACTTTTTCGGCACCGTCGGAATCCTGTACAATAAAAATATGGTGGATGCCACAAAGGTGCACAGCTGGGATATTCTCTGGGATGAGACCTACCGGGATCAGATCATTATGGAAAACTCCGTGCGTGACTCCTTTATCGTACCGTTTAAACGCCTTGGCTATTCGGTAAACACAACCGACCAGTCACAGATGGAGGAGGCGCTCGATCAGCTGACTGCACAAAAGCCTCTGGTATACGCTTATTATGTGGATGAGTCCGCAGATGAAATGATCATCGAAGATGCCTCCATGGCATTGGTTTATTCCGGGGAAGCTGCCTATGCACAGGATTATAATGAGAATCTCGACTACGTGGTGCCGGATGAGGGTTCGAATATGTGGATCGACTCCTGGTTCATTCCAAAGACCTGCAAAAATGAATCCAGTGCAGAAAAGTTCCTCGATTATCTCTGCCGGGAAGACATTGCCATGCAGAACTTTGACTATGTCTATTATGCAACACCAAATAAGGCCGTTTACGATGCACTTGACCCGGAGATTCAGGAGAATACCACAATCTTCCCAACAAAGGAAACGCTCGACAACTGTGAAATGTTTACCTATCTTGATAACGATGCAACATCCCGTTACAACTATCTGTGGAAGAAACTAAAATCAAATTAATACTTGCATTTTTAAGCTTTCCATGATACATTAAATCCACCGGTAAAGGTTCTCTTTCCGGTGGATTTTCATTGGTCGATCCGACCATCCGTATTTATTTCTAATATATGATCCTTTTTATCCCAATCTTACAATTTCATTTCTATTAGGAGGTATTTCTATGACCTATCTTGAATTCCAGCAGCAGATCCTGCACTATCTTACCGAAGCATTAAGCCCTGACACCAGACTCGTCATCCAGCCCATCCTGAAAAATAACCAGGTACAGCTCGATGGTCTGACGATCCTTGAAAACGGCTGTAATATCTCACCCACCATCTACCTAAACTATTATTATGAAGAGCTGCAAAAAGGTGCATCTCTTGAATTCTTACAACAACAGATCTTAAAAACCTATCTTGCAAACAAACCCACGGAAAGTATCGACGTCAGCTTCTACACCAGCTATGAGAATGTCTCTGACCGGATTCTGTTTAAACTGATCCGGAAGGAATCCAACGAGGAACTTCTCTCCCAGATACCGCATATAGATTATCTTGACTTAGCAGTCGTCTTCTACTGTCTCGTTACCGCCAGTCCGGTTGGCAGTGCCACGATCCTGATCCGCAATGAACATCTGCGCTTCTGGAATGTGAACACGAATGATCTCTATGAACTTGCCCGGAAAAATACGCCCCGCCTGTTTCCTCCGGTACTTCACAATATCACAGAAATCGTCGAACCGCTGTTAGCAGAACCGGAGTTCTGCGAATACAGTATCGAAAAGCCGGTTCCCATGTATGTGCTGACGAATACCGGAAAGCTCTATGGTGCCGCCTGTCTGCTCTATCCGGATCTGTTTTCCAGCCTCTCTGATGAACTGCACGGAGACTTCTATATCCTTCCGAGCAGTGTCCATGAGGTGATCCTGCTCTCCGTAAACGAAGTAGAATCTCTTCCAGCCTTAAACGCCATGATCCATGATATTAATGAAACACAGCTAGACCCGGAAGAGATTCTCTCTGATCATGCTTATCTCTATTCCGTTACCGGCAAAAAGCTGTCACTTCCACCCGCTTAATATTCCTGACATAGCCGGTCATACAATGCTTCGTACTTTTGTGCCGATGTCTTCCACGAGAAGTCCTTCTCCATTCCACGGATCGCAAGTGCGTTCCAGTCCTCTCTGTGGTTACGGAAAATATTCAACGCATAAAGGATCGTATCACGCATCTCATGCGCATTATAATTGGCAAAGGAGAAGCCTGTTCCGGTATGCTGATATTCATTGTAAGCTTCTACCGTATCCTTTAATCCGCCTGTCTCCCTTACGATCGGAACAGTTCCGTAGCGCAGGCTCATAAGCTGGCTTAAACCGCATGGTTCGAACTGTGATGGCATTAAGAAGGCATCACAGGATGCATAGATCTTATGTGCCATCTCTTCCGAATACATGATATTGGCACTCAGCCTGCCCGGATACTTCTCGGCAAAGTAACGGAACATATTCTCGTAACGTGCTTCACCGGTACCAAGAACCACAAACTGGATCCTTCCATCCCCAAGCAGCTCGTCCATCATGTATTCTACAAGTGCAAAGCCCTTCTGCTCGGTCATTCTCGAGACGATACCAATTAACATCACCGATTCATCGACATTCAGCCCCATTGCCTTTTGCAGTGCAGCCTTATTCTTCTTCTTTCCCTCTGCAAAATCATCCCTGCTAAAAAGATAATAGATCGAATGATCTGACTGTGGATTGTACTCTTCATAATCAATTCCATTGACGATGCCGGACAGCTTGTCCTGACACATCCGCATCACACCGTCTAAGCCGTCACCACCATCCGGTGTTGTGATCTCATAGGCATAGGTCTCACTGACGGTTGTAACTGCATCGGAATAGATGACGCCGCCCTTTAAGTAATTCGCCTCTCCATAGGACTCTAACTTATCCGGAGTAAACAGCCGCTCCGGCAGACCGGTAATATCACGTACTGCCTTAAGCTTCCAGCGTCCCTGAAACTGCATATTGTGGATCGTAAAAACTGCCTTCATATTATGATAAAAGGCTCTGTCCTGATAAATTGTCCGCAGATATACCGGAACTAATCCGGTCTGCCAGTCGTGGCAGTGAATGACGTCCGGTCTGAAGTCGATCACCGGAAGTGCTTCTAAGACCGCCTTTGAGAAAAATGCGAACTTCTCAACATCCTCGTAGATATGATTATACGGTCTGTCTCCGGCAAAATAGAATTCATTGTCGATAAAATAATACGTGATCCCTTCATACTCTGCCATCATGATTCCCACATACTGCTTTCTCCATCCGAGATCCACATAAAAGTGCGATACATGACGTAACATGGAACGGTACGACTCTTCCATGCAGGCGTATTTTGGAAGTATCACACGTACATCGTATTTCTTTTTATCAAAATATTTCGGTAATGACCCGGTAACATCTGCCAGTCCGCCTGTTTTTAGAAACGGTACTGCTTCCGATGTTACAAATAGTATTTTCTTCATATAAAAGCCCCCATAAAACTTTTTCCTAGGCTATATTATATAACAACCTTAAGATTTATGGAAGATTTTTTATATATTTCTTGAGTTTTTCTCTGTTTCTTTTCTATTTTTCTGTGTATTTTCACGAATTCACTGTCTTGTATTCTAAACGGATCTTATCTGCGATCAATGCAATAAACTCGGAATTCGTCGGCTTTCCTTTTCCATTGTTGATCGTATATCCAAACAGTTCATCGATCGTATCCATTTTTCCCCTGCTCCATGCAACCTCGATCGCATGACGGATAGCACGCTCTACCCTGCTTGGTGTCGTCTGAAACTTTTTGGCAATCGATGGATATAAGATCTTAGTGATCGAATTGAGCATCTCCACATCATTGACTGACATGATGATCGCTTCCCTCAGGTACTGATAGCCCTTGATATGTGCAGGGACACCGATCTCGTGGATAATATTCGTAACATCTGTCTCTAAGTTCGGCTTCTTTGCCACTCCTGCCATGTCACTTTTCTCATAGGCATTGACCTTACGTGTTTCCATCTGCTTATGTACTGCCTTATCCTTTACATGCTTGATCCGGTTTAAGACCATATCATTGTCAAAAGGCTTCATAATATAATAATCTGCACCCAGATTAAATGCATCTTCCGTAATCTTCTCCTGTCCGATCGCACTGATCATAATAAAGGCAGGATGTTTCCGTATGGTCTTATCACGGTTGATCTTGTCCATCACACCCAGACCATCTAACTTCGGCATAACAATGTCCAGTAACACCACGTCAGGCTCTTTATGCTTTATCATTTCGCACGCTTCTTCTCCATCTTTTGCAGTTCCAACAACCTCTAATTCGTCATCACTTTTGATAATATCCCCCAAAAGCTTCAGCATTCTCTCATTATCATCTGCAATCGCTACATTTAACTTCTCCATGTCTGACCTCCTGATGTTTTGTTCACACATTTTGTATGATACTTGTACCGGGAAGATGGAATTTGTCGAATTTCGTCAGTAACCCTGCGTTTCTTTCGCCATTCCACATCCTAATTATGCTCAATCATGTGTTCAATAAAGATTCCATAGCCTTTTTTGGAATTCTGTACAAATACATGCGTCACTGCTCCGACGATCTTTCCATCCTGAAGAATCGGTGATCCGCTCATCCCCTGCACAATTCCATCGGTTTTTGCTAACAGCGCAGGATCTGTGACCTCAAACATGATCTCCCGGTATTCCTCATCCTCATGGAAATCCACTTCCGTGATATGAATATCGTATTGCTGTGGTGCCTGATTGTCAACCGAACTAAGGATTGCTGCCTTTCCTGTCCGGATTTCCTGCTTGTAACCGACCGGGAAACGGTTCTTACTGTCAATCCCTGCCGGAAGCTGTGTCAGTGTTCCATAGATCCCAGCAGTCGTATTCTGCCGGATATCGCCAAGATACTTCCTTTTACCATAGTCTATCACACCTGTCAATTCTCCCGGAGTACCATTTCCACCCTTTACGATTCCGATAATACTGCTCTCATATAATCTGCCATCCCGGATAGACAAAAGATTCCCGGTATCTGCATCACTGACCGCATGTCCTAAGGCTCCATACTGCTTCTTTGCATTGACATAGGTTAATGTCCCGATCCCTGCCAGATCATCTCTTACCCAGACACCAAGCTTATAATCCCCGTTTTCATTTTCCACCGGAGTAACGGCAAGCTCCATCAGCTTGCCATCCCGCTGTACTTTTAAGATCAGCTTCTCCCCGTCTGACTGTGCAACTGCATCCATCAGTTGATCCTTGTTTCCGATTTCCTCTCCGTTCACCTGCTCAATGTAATCGCCGCTCTTTAATAAGTTCTCTGCCGGAGAATCAGTCTCCCCCTGTACCTTGGTGATCTTACCTGTCCCGATCACGAGCACCCCGTCGGTCTTTACATAGATGCCTACCGGGACTCCGCCTGCTAACAGGCTCTCCGGCTGCGTAAGCCGTGCCGTCACCTTTTTGATTGGTACTACACCAAACAGTCTGCATTCATATGCAACCGACGAGGATGCCATCTGCAGCTCTTCCGCCTGTACCTTTTGACCGAGATTCTGTGCGGTTGCCTTTGTATCATCCTTTTGTTCTACCTCAATAAAACTGACCGGAAGCGGCAGTTTTAATGTATCATTCTTACTTGATATATAGACGCTGTCCGGGATCGCATAGATCAGTGTCAGGTATGCAAACAGAATAACACCCAGACAACTAATCCCCCAGACACGTATGAACATTTTTTGCATTCGTTTTAAAAGCATACAGGCACTTCCCTTCAAAATAAAGTGTGCAATTCCAGCGGATTTTCCTATACAGATTAGGGTGTCAAAAGATGTTTTCAAATTTGATAATTGACAAAATACACAAAGGATGTTCCGCAAACATTTGCAACGCTCATCATGAACTAACTGCCAACTACAACCATACAAGTTCAGCAAAGGCTTCACTTGTGGTTTTCGTAAGCAGTGGATTTCACTCGATCTAAAACCGCAAATAAAAGTTTGC
>CACZPJ010000142.1 GCA_902782995.1 uncultured Lachnospiraceae bacterium
TATCTAGTTTTCATACCAGCCCGGTGCACCCGGAGTCAGATTTAAGTTGATCTGCTTGATCTCCTGATATTCCTCCAGACCATGGGAACCAAGTTCCCTGCCGATTCCACTCATCTTATAGCCGCCCCATGGTGCTTCTGTAAAGGATGGATTGTAGCAGTTGATCCAGGTGATACCGGCACGGATCTCCTTGATCACACGCATCGCACGCGTTACATCATTGGTAAAGACTGCTCCTGCAAGACCGTAATCCGTATCGTTTGCAAGCTCGATCGCCTCTTTCTCCGTCTCAAAGGTCTGGATCGTAACAACCGGGCCAAAGATCTCTTCACGTACGATCTTCATATCACTGGTGCAGTTATCAAAGATCGTCGGTCTGATGAAATATCCGTCTGCGCAGTCACCCTCGGTGTAGCGTTCTCCGCCACAGACTAAGGTCGCGCCCTCTGCCTTGCCGGCTTCAATATAAGCTAAGACATCTTCCATATGCTTTTTCGATACCAGTGGTCCCATGTCCGGATTCTCTAACGGATTACCGATCGTCATCTTTTCTGCGCGCTCGGCAAACCGTTTTACAAACGCATCCTTCATGGACTTTTCAATAATGATACGGGAACCGGCACAGCATACCTCGCCCTGATTGAAAAAGATACCCATCATCGCCCATTCAACTGCGGATTCTAAGTCTGTGTCTGCAAAGATCACATTCGGGGACTTGCCGCCTAACTCTAAGCCGATCTTTTTCACATTACCGGCCGCTGCCCGCATGATACTCTGACCAACTGCTGTACTTCCGGTAAAGGTCACCATATCGATGTCCTTGCTCTCGGCAAGCAGATTACCGATCCTGCCACCCGGTCCGATCACAAGATTTACCACACCCTTTGGAAGCCCTGCCTGATCAAAAAGCTCAAACAGCTTTAAGATGGAAAGCACCGTCTCAGAGCTTGGCTTAAAGATCACGCTGTTTCCGGCTGCAAGTGCCGGTGCAAGCTTCCAGACACCCATCAGAAACGGGAAGTTCCATGGAGTGATCAGGGCACAGACACCAACCGGTTCTCTTACCTCGTAGGTGTGTATCGTGCCAAAGTTGCCGTTGACCTCGTAAACGCCTTCGTGTGGTGCACGGATCAGACCTGCATAATAGCGGAAGCAGTGTACCGCATCGTCTACATCTGCCTCTGCTTCCCGCAGCGGCTTACCATTATCCATAGACTCTGTTTTTGCGATCTCTTCTAAGTTCTCTTCGATCAGATCTGCGATCTTAAGAAGCACATCTCCTCTGCTCTGTGCATCCATATCGCGCCAGGTGCGATCCTTGTAAAAAGACCGTTTTGCTGCGGCAATCGCACGCTCAACATCGCTGATACTGTTTTCCTCGACCTCAGCGATCGCTTCACCGGTTGCCGGATTGATCGAAGTTAAGGTCACACCGGAGGTTCCATCGATAAAGCTTCCGTCAATATATGTCTTGTTCTTTGTCATAAGCACACCTCTTTTCTTATTTTTCTATAACGCTTTTTCGTATAATTCGTGAATCTGATTTTTTCCAAATGTAACCGGATGGTAAGAAATTCCTGCTGCCGATACCTTCATGCAGTTTTCTGTCATCCAATCTACATCGCCTGCCTCAATGCCAAGCTCGGTAAGTGTTGTCGTCAGATGCAGCCGCTCTAACAGCTTTTTGATCTGCTCAACACAGTCTGTTTCATCCTTACCGCCAAGGCACTGTGAGATCTTTGCGAACTTCTGCCTGTCTGCTTCGTTCTCACAGCCACGGATTGTCTCTTCCATAACAACCGGTGTAATGGCTGCAAGTCCGCGTCCGTGTACGATATTCTTCAGTCCGCTTGCCGGATGCTCCATGCCATGTGCAAGTGTTACACCTGCGGTATTGATTACCATTCCACCTAAGGTGCTTGCAAAGCTTACCGCATCCCACGCCTTTGGACTGCATTCTCCTTCATACAGTGGAACAAGATATTTTCCGATCAGCTCCATGCCATGTACGCTCATCATATCCGTAAGCGGCTGTGCGATCTTGCTGATGTATGCCTCGGTGCAGTGACACAGTGCGTCAAAGCCGACACTTGCAAGAATGTTTTTCGGCATGGTCATCATACACTCGGAATCAATGATCGATGCACTTGCAACGATCGCATTGCAGCGAAGCGACTTCTTGTCGCCATTTTCCGGATTCGTCAGAACTGCAAATCCATTGCCCTCGCTTCCGGTTCCACAGGTCGTTGGTACTAAGATGATCGGTAATGCCTCATCACTTTTCTGTCTTCCGAAAATATAATCATTGATGTCTCCATCATTTACTGCCAAAAATGCGGCTGCCTTTGCACAGTCCATGATACTGCCGCCACCTAATCCGATGACCATCTCACATCCATGTTCTTTTGCGAGTGCGGCAGCTTCCATTGCAGTTGTCGTAAGCGGATTCTGTTTTACTTTGTCGAATAAAACAACGCTTACCCCTGCTTTTTGTAAATAACCGGTTACACGGTCTAATAATCCTGATTTTTTTGTACTTCCGCATCCGGTCACGATCAGTGCACAGGTTCCATAATCGGCTGCAATATCTCCGATCTTACCGACACTGCCGCGTCCAAAGATCAGATTGACCGGAAGATGATAATTAAATTCCATAGGACACCTCATTTCTATGCATATCTTTACGCATATCTTTACGCATCTCTTTTATGCATCACGTCTATACGAAAACCTTATTTGCTTAAGATCTTCTCTGCCTCTACAACTGCCTCTTCAAAGATCTCAAGACCTTTCTCTAACTGCTCGTCTGTAATGCAAAGCGGTGCAAGGAAACGGATGACATTGCCATAGGTTCCTGCGTTCTCCATCATCAGACCCTTCTGTAAAGCGATCTGGATCATGGTTGATACAAATTCCGGATACGGCTCTTTTCCTTCCTTGGTCTTGACGAACTCTACACCGATCATCGAACCGAGTCCACGTACATCACCGATCTCTTCGTATTTCTCTTTCAGTTCGTTGTAACGCTTTGTTACCTTCTCGCCGATGGTGCGAGCCTTGCCTGCATAATCCTCAGCTTTCATGATCTCCATAACCTTAAGGGCGGATGCACATGCAAGCGGGTTACCACAATAAGTACCACCGATCGTACCTGCCGGTACTGCATCCATGATCTCTGCGCGTGCTGTGATCGCACTGATCGGAACACCGCCACCCATGGACTTCGCTGTTGCGATAATATCCGGTGCTGCACCGGCTTCCTTCCAGTACTCTGATGCAAAGTATCTGCCGCTTCTGCAGTTACCACACTGAACCTCGTCAGCAATCAGAAGGATTCCATTGTCATCACAGATCTTACGGACTGCCTTTACCCATTCGATCGGAGCCGGTACGAAACCGCCCTCGCCCTGGATCGGCTCAACTAAGATCGCTGCCACATCCGATGCAGGAGCCGCCTCATCAAACAGTCTGTTTAACTTGTCAATGTAATACTGGATGGCTTCCTTCTCACTGTATCCCTTCGGTGCACGGTACAGATATGGGAACTCTGCACGGTAGATGCCTGCCGGGAATGGTCCCATGCCAAGCGCATAAGCCTTTTTCGCGGTCAGTGCCATCGTAAGGTTGGTTCTTCCATGGAAAGCACCTGAGAAGCAGATCACGCTCTGTCTTCCGGTATATGCCTTTGCGACCTTGATCGCATTCTCATCTGCCTCAGCGCCACTGTTTGCAAAAAATGTCTTTTTCTTATCCCCGCGGCAAGGCATCAGTTCATCGAACTTTGCGGCTAGATCAATATAGCCTTCATGTGCGACTACATTAAAGATACAGTGGAAGTATTTCTCTGCCTGCTCCTTGACTGCCTCGACAACTTCCGGTCTGGAATATCCGATGTTTAATACACCGACACCACCGATAAAATCGATGAACTTGTTTCCGTCTACATCCTCTAACATTGCGCCTTCTCCACGTTTGATGCAGATCGGGTAGGTATATCCACACAATGCCTTTGGTAAGGAAGCATCTCTTTTCTCTAATAATGCGGTTGCCTTTGGTCCCGGTACTTTCTCTGTTACAATCTCAGGTAATTCATCTCTTAACATAATTTTTTCCTCCTGTCACTATCTATTAATCTTAATTCTGCATGCTTACATATAATTCTCTTAACACCGGAATGCTTACTTCCTTTGGATTATCCGGTGTGGATGCATCCTCGTAAGCCGAAGCTGCAAGTGCATCATAATCCTCTTCCTTTACACCGATCTCGGTTAATACCTGCGGCAGACCTGCCTTCTCATTAAACATCTTAATCCGCTTTACGCAGCACTCTGCTGCCGCATCACTTCCTGCCTTCTCATCAAAGTCCGGATCAAATGCTTTCGCAAGTGCCGGCATCTTTTCTGTGCAGGCATCGGCATTAAAAGCTAATACATATGGAAGGATCAGTGCGTTTGCCACACCATGCGGTACATCATAAAATGCACTGAGCGGATGCGCCATCGAATGCACGATGCCAAGTCCTACGTTCGTAAAGCTCATGCCTGCAAGATACTGTGCGATCGCAAGCTGCTTACGCACTTCGTAATCCTTCGGATCTTCTAAGACCTTTAAAAAGTTCTCCGAGATCAGGCTGACCGCTTTCAGGGATAACATTTCCGAAAAGGAAAATGCTCCCTTTGAAAGATAAGATTCGACTGCATGTGTCAGTGCATCCATTGCGGTTGCCGCCGTAAGCTTTAACGGCAGGGAAGCCATGATGTCTGTATCAAGGATTGCCGCTACCGGAACGACCTTCGAATCCATGCATGCCATCTTCCGCTTTTCCTGCGTATTCGTAATGACATAATCCATGGTCGTTTCCGATCCGGTTCCCGCTGTTGTCGGAACTGCGATCAGCGGCACTGCCATATTTTTACTCTTATCCATTCCTTCGAGTGATACAACATCTTCGTTCTCCGGGTTATTGGCGATCACTGCCACCGCCTTTGCGGTATCAATGGCAGAGCCGCCGCCGACTGCAAGGATAAAATCACTTTTACTGCTTTTGAAGCTTGCCAGTCCTGCCTTTACATTTTCGATCGTCGGATTCGGCTTTACTTCATCAAACACCTCATATGGGGTATTGTTTTCCTTTAATACTTCCTCGATCTTTCCGACCACTCCACACTTTACAAGATCCTTATCCGATACGATCAGTGCCTTTTGAAACTGATGCTTCCCGATCTCTGTTACGATCTCTTTTCTTGCAAATTCTCCAAAATAAGAGGTTCCTGTATATACCATTCTGCTGATACTCATACGCATTCTTCCTTTCCTGTTTTCTATATAAATAACTGTCACATTCTGTTCTTCATGTCTGATGCCGGCAGGAAGATCAGAAGAATTTCATATGCTTCATCTGGTATAATTCTTTTCTTAGTTCTTCCGGCTGGCTGCCAAAATCTGATCTGTCGGATGCATCCATCCACTTTACTGCTTCCATCTTACAATCCCCTTCTTCCATCGTCGGATTCTCAGAAAGGATATTGCCCATTCCATCTACGATCATGGAATTTCCGGCAAAAACTGCTGTGCCATCCTTTCCTGTCCGGTTTGCTGCAACGACCGGAAGTGCATTGTCAAATGCTCTCGCACAGACCGCTAACTTCCACTGTCTCTGATATGGAATCTCCCACGCCGCACTTATGATCAGCAGTTCTGCGCCTGCCTGTCTGTACAGTCTGGCGTTTTCTGCAAATGCACTGTCCCAGCAGATGAGAAAGCCTGCCTTTCCAAATGGGGTCTGGCAGATTCCATATGAATCGCCTGCCGTGATAAAGGACTGTTCCGCTGCGATCAGATGTGTCTTTGCATAGACTTTTTTGCTCTGACCCTTTCTGTCAAGATAAAAAAGTGCATTTTCGATCTGACCGTCAGAAAAATACGGAGCACCGATGACTGCATCGATCTGAAGCTTTTTACACATCTGTGCGGTCTGTTCTAAGCCTTCCCGGATCTCCTGCTCTGTTCCGGGATCTGACAGATGATCAAAGGCATCGTATCCATACAGGCACATTTCCGGGAATACCGCTAATTCTGTACCCCGCTCATTTTCCTTTAAGTGCGTGAGTGCACGAAGCACGGTATCCGTATTCTTTTTTACATCTCCTACTACACAATTCATCTGAACTGCAGCGATATACTGTTCCATTTCATCTATTTTCACATTAATCTTCCTCATCGGCTGTATTCGCGGAATACAACAAGTCATTGATTCCTTTCCGGATGTCAATAAACTCCTTGGTATCCTTTAATTCCAGTGTCCGCTTATGTGGCAGATATACATTGACCTCTTTGATGACCTTGCCCGGTCTTGCTGACATGACATAGATCTTATTTGCAAGGAAAACTGCCTCATCAATATCGTGTGTAATAAATACAACGGTCGGATGCTCTGTCTCCCAGATCTCACGCATCAGAAGCTGCATCATTGCCTTGGTATGCGGATCAAGTGCACCAAACGGTTCATCCATCAGCAGTACCTCAGGCTGGTTTGCTAATGCTCTTGCGATCGCAACTCTCTGTTTCATACCACCGGATAATTCCTTTGGATAGGACTTGGCAAACTTTGTAAGTCCGATAATATCCAGATAGCGGTCTGCAATCCGCTGCTGCTCATCCTTTGGCATTTTCTTGATCTTTAAACCAAACTTGATGTTATCTTCTACGGTCATCCATGGGAATAAGGTATACGTCTGAAATACCATTCCACGATCCGGTCCGGGACCTGTTACTTTCTTATCATTTACAATAATGTTTCCTTCGGTCGGGAAATCTAAGCCGGCAAGCATACGAAGCAGGGTAGATTTACCACAGCCGGATGGACCAACGATACAGACGAAGTCATTATCCTGAATATCAATGGAAACATCCTCAATGGCTGTTACGCTTTTTTTACCGGAGGTATATACTTTATCAATATGTTCTGCTAAGATCTTGCTGCTTGCTACATGAGCCTCAAGTGGAGAACCCGTTCTATCTATTTCTTTCTTTTTTCCTGCCATCTTCTTCTCCTCCTTTACTCTGCCCATGGGAACATTTTCTTAATTGCAAATGCAAACAGACGGTCTGTGATCAGTCCTAAAACACCGATTACGAGAATTCCGGAAAAGATACTTTCCGTATGTAAGAATCTCTGTGCCTTTAAGATCGAATATCCAAGTCCGGAACTTGATGCAACGAGTTCTGCTACTGTCAGGTAGGTCCAGCCCCAGCCGATCATCATACGAAGTGTCAGCATCATCTTCGGTGCCATTGCAGGGATCAATACCTTTGTAATGGTTGTCCACCGTGAAGTTCCTAAGGTATAACTCGATGAAAGCAGATCGTCCGATACACTTCTTGCATCATCCGCGATCATCAGTACCAACTGGAAGAAGCATCCTAAAAATACGATCGTGATCTTTGCGCCTTCTCCAATTCCACACCATACCATAACCAACGGTACGAATGCCGGAACCGGCATGTAACGGATAAACTCACAGATCGGAGCAACGACTGCTTCAAACGGCTTAAAGCTTCCTGCTAAGATACCAAGTGGGACACCAATGATAACGGAGATAATAAATCCCATCGTGATTCGGAAGATACTATATCCCATGTTTACCCAGAGGCTTCCATCCTTTGCTCCCTCTATGATGTCATTTATTACCTTTGCCGGTGATGGGAGAAACAGCTCTTTGACTGTTCCGCTTGCACATAACAGCGTCCATCCTACAAAGATTGCAACAAACGTTATGATTGCGGATATGATATAACGTTTATGTGAGATGTCTTTTCTTAATCGAAAATCCCCTTTGTCTTTTTTCATATAATTCCTCATTTCTGCGCACGTTTTTGCGCTGTGCACAACAAGTGCACCTATCCGGTTTGTGTCAAGTGCGCGCAGACACAAACTTCTGCTGCCCGGCTTAGATCAGTGCGTCTTCACCTTTTTCACCGGTATGGATACGGATACTTTCTTCTACCGGAAGTACGAAGATCTTGCCATCTCCTTCTGTTCCGTGGCTGTTTACCTCAAGCACCAGATCGGTCAATGGCTTTACTGCATCATCCGGTACGATCATCTCGATCATCTTTTTGGCAACCAGTGCATTTTCATATACCTTATCTGCATCCTTTTCTTCGCCTTCACCGGCTGTAAAATGTACATGTGCCTTTCCTCTTCCGAGCACTTCCTTGGTGCTCATTGCGAAGAATCTATGATCGCTGAGTGCCTGTTTTGTTTTAAAATAAGCATTTGGTCTTACTATAATGATTACCTGTTTCATAAGGCACCTCCTATAACTCGCTCTTACCGGAGCTTACTGTAATCGCTGTCTCTACCGGGAGAATGAAGATCTTGCCATCTCCGAAGGAACCTTCGTCACTGGTTCTGGAATATTTGATGATGATGTCGGTTACCTTTGTTACGTCTTCATCTTCAACAACTAACATCAGCATTTCTTTTGGGATCTCATCGTAGTAGACATCCTCTACCTTTAAGCCTCTCTGTTTTCCTCTTCCAAGGATTCCGAATCTTGTTACGGCACGATAACCTGCCTCACATAAGTTTGTTAATACCTCATCACATTTTTCTGGTCTTACGACTGCTTTGATCATTTTCATATTCAGTTACCTTCCTTTCCTTCGGTCGAAAAAAGACGCCAGAACAAATTGTTCTGACGTCTTCGTCTTTCATTTCTTTGATTTAATTGATACCCTTATTATACGTTTTTTCTTCCCTGCCGCAATGGATTTCGTTCATAATCATTGTTGTGCGTCACGCACAACCGGGGAACACACCGTAACAAACGCTTCCGGTGTATTATCTTATAAGAATCATATCGTGTCAGGATGCACGTATATTTCCCGGAAAACATTTTGTGAGAATTGCGTAAATTTGTCAGGTGTCGAATTTCGGCTCAACGTTTGTGTACATTTGCCAGATGAACGACTGCGCCATAGTGTCCGTCTGTGTCATACGCTCTCACGGTTCCTGCACCTAGTGGGGGTAAATGCCGCCTCCAGCAGAGTTTATCAGTCACGAAAAATACAAACGCGCACTTACTGTATATAGGTATGCAGGCTGTGCTGCTTGAACGAGTATTTTTTGCGCCCTCTTTTGCTGTCGGACGGCATGTAACTTCCACACGGCTCGTCACAGATCGAGTGTGTGACACAGACGGACACTACGGTGCAGGTGTACAGATGTCAAATGAACATAAATCATAGGAAGAGCCGAAAACGACACCGACAAATTAACAATGCGAAACAAGTTTTCCGGGGAATATACGTGCATCCTGACATTGGTGATTTGCTTCAACTGATACACCGGAAGTTCTTGTTACGGTGTGTTCTGATGGATGCGTGGAAGATTCCAACGGAATGTGGCGGCAAGCACCCGGATCACGATCACGGTGACAAACCCGATCGCTACTGCATAGTTTTCTCCTGTCACATGCCACAGATATGCCGTGATGAGTGCTCCTAAGATCGAGGCACAGGCATAGATATGGCGCACAAAGACGTATGGCTTTTCGGTTGCAAGCACATCCCGGATGATCCCTCCACCGACTCCGGTGAGTACGCCAAGGGAGATCACTAAAAACAGATTGTCCCCATACTCGGTGTGCATGCCGACGCTGACTCCATCTACCGTAAAAGCTGCAAGCCCCAGTGTATCCGAGAGAAACAGCACCTTTTCAAAGACCTTTGAAAAAAGCTGTCCTCCCATTTTTCCAAAATAGACCAGCAAAAACACCATACTTGCAGATATTACCATAAGCAGTGTGTACACCGGATTCTGAAAAAACTTCGGTGGAATCTCTCCTATTAAAACGTCGCGCAGAACGCCCCCGCCTGCGGCTGTCATAATTGCAAGGATATTTACACCAAAAATATCCATTTCCTTTTTGATTGCTAACATTGCGCCCGATATTGCAAATGCGATCGTTCCTACAACATCCATTGCGAGCAAAAAAGAGAGTTCCATATAAATATCCATGCCTTTCTTTTACATAAGAAAAACATCACTCTCTTTCCAGTGACGCTTTCCTTTTTTATTATCGTTTCCCGCTCTTCTTCTGATATGCCAGAATTGACATAAATTCAAATACAATATTTGCACCCATGTATGCGGTAATTTCCGAATGGTCATATGGCGGTGCGACTTCCACGACATCGAATCCAACAAAGTTTAAATCCTTTAACTGTCTGATAAATTCAAGCGTCTCATAGGAAGTAAAGCCACCCACCTCCGGAGTTCCGGTTCCCGGTGCATAGGCAGGGTCAACAAAGTCAATGTCAAAGGTGTAAAACACCTTGCTGTCACCAACCCGCTCCCTCACTGCTGCGCCAAGTTCCTCGGCAGTCATCTTATGAAGTTCATTTCCCGGGATCACCTGAAAGCCAAGATCCGCTGCAATCTTAAAGTCATCCGGATCATAAAGGGAACCTCTCATTCCGATCTGGATCGAATGGGATGGATCGATCAGTCCCTCTTCTAACGCACGGCGGAATGGAGTGCCATGATTATATTTTTTCCCAAACACTGTGTCACACAGATCCAGATGGGAATCAAAATGTACCAAAGCAACCGGTCCATGCTTTTTGGCAATCGCGCGAAGCTCTCCAAGCGTAACAGCATGATCTCCGCCAAGTCCGATCGGAACTGCACCCTCATCTAAGATCTCCATTAAGCTTTTTTCGATTGCATCATAGGTATCCATAATGTAGTCCGGGATCACAGGAACATCTCCGAGGTCTGCTCCTTTGATACTTTCCATAATATTGACACCCATGGATACATTATTCGGCTTAATCATCGCAGAGATATTACGCATTCCATTCGGACCGAATCTGGAACCCGTCCGGAAGGACGATGCCGTATCAAAAGGTATTCCGATAATTCCAAAATCAAGACCCTTGGCTGATTCTGCCTTTGGCAGTCTCATAAAATTACCCATGTTACAAAATCTCGGTGAACTTGTTGCGCTAGGTGGCTGATAATTACTCATAAGAAAACCTCCTTTATCATACCATTGAATCTAAATTTATACCAATGCTTCTTTATAGATCTTCACAAACTCGTCTACAATTCCATGGACTAAAAGCTCTCCCTTTTCCAGTGAACTTGTCCTTGCGGTTGCCAGTGCGCCGGAATCCGGAACCATTCCCTTCTGTACCGGATACTTATAATATGGACCCGGATGATAGACCGGTTCTTCCACAAAGCGATCCATATGAACCAGTTCCGGTGCAAATACCATGACCATGGATGTTTCCGTAATAGCTGCATGTTCTAATGCCCAGCTTGGGAACGGGACTTCATCAAATACCTTTTCGACCACATCATCTGTGATATTATCCCACCAGCTTGCCAGCACAAGCTGTATATCATATTCCTTTGTCACCATGTCCATTGCTTCTATAATATACGGCTCATTTTCAAAATGACCATTTACCAGAAACATCTTTTTGACACCGTCTCTTGCAAATTCAACCAGAATATCATGTACCAACTGAATTAAGGTGACACCATTTAAGTCTATCGTTCCCGGAAATAATGGTCCGCCGCCGCTTGAAGGCTGTGACTTATAACCATAATTAACCGGTGGTGCGACAATCCCGTCAATCTGCTCCGCTAACATTTTTGCCAGCCCCGATGAAATAATCACATCTGTCTGCATCGGCAGATGATAACCATGTTGCTCCATAGAACCAATCGGTAAAATTACCGGCTTGGTTTCCTTGATCTGGTCAAATTCCTTCCAGGTCATTTTTGCCATCTCTCGATTCATAGAATCCCTCTTTTCTATACTGCCCGTTTCCAGTTACATTTCTTTTTGACTATTGTCTGTGGATATTGTCAGTATAGCCCTTACCGGGATTTTCCTATATTGCACTCTGCACAATCATTTCGCGGTTTCTGTGAAAATCTGCACAATTACAGATTCCGGATCAGGCGCAGTGCATGCAGTCCGAGCTGCAAATGAAAAAGTTCGTTCTGATTCTCCAGATCATTTTCTAACACTTCTTCGATCCGTTCCATGCGGTACATCAGGGAGTTACGATGCAGATGCAGTGCCTTTGCAGTCTGTGTGACATTGTACTTGTTGGCAATATACGCTTCTAACGTCAATATTCCTTCAAAATGATTCTCTTTATCATACTGATAGAGCTTCCACACCGGTGCCGCTAACACCTTTAATTCCTCCGTGGTATGCCCGCTCCAGAGTGAATAATCGATCTCTAGATCCACAAAGCGGAAAACATCCTCCGTAAGCCCGATCTGCTTTCCTAAAAGGATCAGTTCGATTGCCTGCTTAAAGCTCTGCGGGATCTGTGAAATAGCGGATGTGATATTACTGATTCCGGTCTTAACCTTCCAGCCATATTTTCCGATCTCCTGCATCATATACTTTGTCGTCTGCTCAGCTTCAAACCAGATATCTGTCTTTGCATCCTTTTCCCCATAAAAGAAAAAAAGTGCAAAATTGCCATCGAAGATCACCTTATATACCTGTCTTTTACTCTGCCTTGCGATATAATCCATTCTGCTTTCCACCGCACTTCGTATGCTCTGCTTCTTTGCATACGAGCATTCGTTATATTCTTCTAAGCCAAAATTGATGCAGATCCGCCGTTTATCCAATGGAAAGCCATAGAGATTTGCATAATGACGGATTGTTTCTTCACTCTGCGCGGGTGCAAGCAGCACTGCCTGCAAAAACCCATTCGCACCGCCCGTCATCGGTACACCAAGCATCCTGCTCTTTAAAAAATAAACGCCCAGAAGCTCTGTCAGCTTTTCGATGATCTGGTAATGCTCCTGTGTAAATGCCTGCTCCCCTTCGTGCGCTAATAACAATCCCTGTAAGCTCTGATCGTAGACAACCGGTGCTAATACAAACTGCTCCCCCGGATTGCCATCTAAGGCAAACAGATGGGAAGAGAAATGTGTCTCATGAAACAGTCCGGACAGTTGTATGCATTGCTGTTTCCGTAAGATCAGCTCCCCCTTTTTATCGGATAAGGATTTCAAGTACGCATTATGACCCACTTCACCCAACTCCATACCAAGACAGCGGTACTCCGTATCCAGCAGGAACACCGGGTGTCCCAGCAGAAGGTTCATATAGTACAACACACTGTCTGACTCTGATCCCGTAAAGATCGCATGCTCGATCTTCGAACAAAAATACTGCATTTTCTGATCGATCTGGATCTCATCATAAAACATGTTCCGGTGAACACAATATGCAATATCCGAAAACCGGAGCGCGTAGTTTAATTCGATCAGGGGCAGATGGTATCTATTTGCCAGTTCTACAAACTTCTCCGGAATATTTTCATGGTAATAATGCATTTTAACACCAAATGCAGCACAGTGATGTTCAACCAATTCCTTGATCAGCACTTCGTAATTCCCGGCTTTTTCTGCGGTAAAGTACCCTGCCGAAACAACCAGTTCACCACCCTTTAACCACTTTGCCACATCCGGCACATCCATGATCGTAAAGCCGGTGATCACATGATCTAAGCCTTCAAACCCGGCAATGCACCGCATGCCCTTTTCCTGTTCCCTGCTTAAAAATTCTTCGACTGTCAGCCTCATCGTACGTTCACCTTCCATATAAAAATAAAGTGCGCAACGGATTTTCCTATACAGCAAAAAGCTGCTTCAGGAAACTTCCCAAAGCAGCTCTTTGTCCGTTGCTGTATCATCCTAATTTTACTTACTCATTGATCTGTGAAACAAAGGATGTATTCAGTACCTCATCCGCAGACATTTCCTTCTCGATCGATCCGATCGATGTATAGAAGTCACAGATCGTGCTGACACCCTCGTATGCAAGTCCTCCCTCAGAAAGTGCCTCACATGCTTCCTTTGGTGTGTAAAGCTTCACGGTAGCCAGCTCGCCTTCTACTTCATCGATCGACATTCCAAGCTGATCTGCAACAATCTGTTCTGCCTCATCCTTCGTCGCATCGTCAAATAAATATTCACGGCCTTTTTCAATGGCTGAGATCACACCCGGAATCCAGGAAGCATTCGAATCTGCGCTTTCCTTTGAAACCATCAGTACATCTAAGATTGTTCCCGGTGCATCCTTACTTGAAAAGATCATGCTTCCTTCTCCGGAAGAAGATGCCTGGGATAAATATGGCTCCCACGTAACTGCCGCATCTACCTCACCGGCGAGGAATGCTTTACCGGCATCGGATGCATTCATATCGACCATCTTCACATCATCATCTGTCAGTCCGTTTTTCGCAAATGCCTGCTCTAAAAGATAATGTGATACCTGATTGACTTCCACAGCCACTGTATGACCCTTTAAGTCTGCGACCGTATCAATGCCGTTTACGGCAACAATTCCATCCGCACCTGCGGAATCATCCGTTACGGATACAACCTGCGGCATATCATCGCTGTACTTATCTGCAACGACTAATGCTGCATCTAAGGTTCCTCTGGCAATATCTGCATTTCCGGATGCTACTGCATTGTAAGAATTGGTCTGATCATCGAATTCCAACATCTCAATGTCAATTCCGTAGTCTTCAAAAAATCCCTTCTTGATTGCCACATAAAGTGGTGCATCCCCGATAAATGCATTTTCTGCGATTGTTACATGTGTCAGTTTATCTGAGCTCTTCTGTGTTGTCTGTTCTGTTTCTGCTGCGCTTTTTGTATCCTCCGATGTCTTTGCAGTGTTATCACTGCTTCCACATGCCACCATGGATACGGTCATTCCTGCTACTAATAATCCTTCTAAAATTCTTTTTTTCATCATAATATCACGCTCCTCTTTTATTTGATGATTTCCGTCAAAAAGAAGATTGATATCCATTTGATTTTCTCATTCTATTCCCCAAAAAAGGAAATAAAAAAACAAGGGCATTGCACAACGCCCTTGTTGTTCTCCACAAACAATATTGAAAATCATCTTGGTAAGAATCATATACTCATATCCTGCTCTTGTCAAGACTTTTTTCTAACTATTTACATTTTTTATTTTTATTATCTGACGCATTCCTAATCTTCCCGGTCCTCGCGGTACCGTTTGATCGCAAATGCCAGCTTCAGCTCCAAAAAGACAGACATATCGCTTAAGTCATCTTCTAAGATCCGCTTGATCTTATCCATCCGGTAACGCATCGTATTGCGGTGGATAAAGAGTGCCTCTGCCGCAGCATTCGCATTGCAGTTATGCTCTAAGTAGGTCTCGAGCGTCTCACAGAGATCGCCCTCCTGCATCTGGTCTGCCTTGATCAGCTTTCCGATACGGCTCTCGATATATTCGTCTAAAAACTTACCGTTCGTGATCTGCGTGATCAGGGAATAGATACCCATATTCTCATAAAACAACACACGTTCGCCATTTGTCGCGATCTTCGATAAGGTCAGTGCACTTTTTGCCTCCTGAAAGCTCTTTTTGAAATCCTCGATGTATTCGTATGCCGTTCCAACGCCTGCCTTGACCGAAAGATGGTAATTGCCCTCGATCTTTTTGATGATGTTCTCTATGATCGTAACAAGGAGGTCACGGCTGAATAATTCCGACGGAATCAGTGCGACCGCAGAATCTAACTGTGACAGTGCAAGCATCCTTCCTAATCCATAGGAGCGGAATTCATTCTTGATGCACTTTTTGATGCTGTCGCGCATCTCCATCAGATACCCTTCGTCCATATGCTTTTCATCGCCCGGCAGTCCCTCCGGTTCGTGAAGCTGCATCATAAATGCACGGAACTTCCCGGATAGATTCACCCCAAGATAGTTCGCTTGTTCCATGATCTCTTCTACGTTCAGATTCTCCGAATAGAGGATCGTCGATAAGATACGCTCTCTTGA
>CACZPJ010000143.1 GCA_902782995.1 uncultured Lachnospiraceae bacterium
TCGATAATACCGGAGGTACTTCCGATATAATCTGCCTCTTCTAATACTTCTGCCGTACATTCCGGGTGAACAAGAAATGGTGCGCCCGGATGCTTTTTCTTCGCAGCGAGTACATCTGCCTTTGTCATCGCATTATGTACCGGACAATAGCCCGGATTTAAGATCACATTCTTTTCCGGCACCTGCTCTGCCACGTAGCGTCCAAGATTGCCGTCCGGAATAAAAAAGATATTCTGATTCGGAAGATTCTTCACGATCTTTACCGCATTCGACGATGTCACGCAGACATCGGAATATGTCTTTAACTCTGCGGTCGAGTTGATATAGCAGACAACTGCCAGATCCTCATATGCTTCCCGCATCTTTTTCACTGCTTCGATCTGTGCCATATGTGCCATGGCGCAGTCCGCGGACAGATCCGGCATCAGCACCTTTTTCGCCGGATTTAAGATCTTCGCGCTCTCTCCCATAAAGGAAACACCGCAAAATACTAAGATCTCTGCATCACTCTTTGCCGCGACCTGACTAAGATAATAGGAATCTCCGATATAATCTGCGACTTGTTGTACTTCCTCCGGCACGTAGTAATGTGCCAGGATCACAGCATGTTTTTCTTTTTTTAACTGCTGTATCTCTTCTGTTACTGTCATAAAATAACCATACCTTTCTCTTGGTCTGTAACTGACCTGACTTTCGACTTATGCGCGCTATTATAGCACGTTTCTTTACAGGTGACAAGACACATGTTTTTACAGCAGTAAAATGTATATTTTCAGATGCTTCTGCGTACCTATATTACAGGAACTTTTTATGTAAAAGGAGCTGTCCGTGAAAAAATTATTGTTTCTGTTTCTCCCTCTTGTAACCGGTGGAATTGCAGCGTTTCTCACATGTCAGGGCATGACATCATATCAGATGCTTGAAAAGCCCGCGTTCTCCCCGCCAGGCATTCTTTTCCCCATCGTCTGGACGATCCTCTATCTGCTTATGGGGATCGCTTCCTACCTGGTCATCACCTCCGATGCATCAGCCTTTGACCGGTGGAATGCGGTCACGGTCTATCTGATCCAGTTGTTTGTAAACTTTCTCTGGCCGGTCCTCTTTTTCAATTTCGGCCTGTACCTGTTTTCTTTTTTATGGCTTGTGTTTCTCTGGATCCTGATCGTGATCACGCTCAGGCGTTTTTATCCCATTTCCAGATCTGCCGCATGGCTGCTTGTCCCATACCTGCTGTGGGTCACTTTTGCAGGATACTTAAATCTGTCCGTCTACCTGTTAAACCGCTGATACTCCGGTAACCGGACATATGATCTGTTCCATGTAAATTCTTTGTAAAAAGTATTCTTTCTCACCGGAAAGGTTTACATCTGATTTTTAAAATGATAAAATAAGGTGATTTCAAACAAAGATAAAGGAGGCGAAGTATATGGACAGTTGTGATATTCCTAGTCGAAGTACCTGCAACGATGGATCAGACTTAGACATTATTTCAAGTGCCCGTATTCTGACCTTTTAATATCCGATAAGCTTTTCCATCGTTTCGAAGTGTCACAACCGCATGTGTTTGTGCAGTCCCTGGCTGCGATGGATTTTTTATGCCCTTTTTAGGGAGAATGGAGGCTTATTGTGGAAAAAGAAGTTTTAAAAGAACCAATGTTTGTTGCAGAGATTGTTGCAATTATCCGGAGCGGGCTCGACAAAGACCAGCTCTTAGAAAAGTTAAATGATTACCATGAAAATGATATTGCGCAAAGCTTTGCATACTTAACAAAGGATGAGCGTATCGCACTCTACAACAATCTGGGGGCAGAGTGGTTTTCTGAGATTATTTCCTATATCGAAGAACCGGATCAGTATACCAAAGAGCTTGGTATTGACAAGTTAGCTGCTGTCATCAATGAAATGGATTCCGATGACGCGGTCGACCTGTTCGAAGATCTCGATGAAAATGTCAAAAATCAGTTACGTCCGATCCTGGATGAAGATGTCAAGGCAGACATCCGGCTGATCAGTTCCTACGATGATGATGAGATCGGTAGCCTGATCACAACGAATTATATCCAGATCTCGAAGGATCTTACGATCCGTCAGGCTATGCACGAGCTGGTAAAACAGGCGGGCGATAATGACAATATCTCTACGCTTTATGTCGTAGACAAGGATGAAACATTCTGCGGTGCGATCGATCTGAAGGATCTGATCATTGCAAGGGAACACGATGAACTCGACGATCTCATCAGTTATTCCTATCCATACCTGATCGACCATGAGAGCATCTCAGACAGCATCGAAAAGATCAAGGATTATGCCGAAGATTCTCTCCCGGTTGTCAATGAAGAGAAGAAGCTGATCGGTATCTTAACCGCACAGGACGTCATCGAAGCGGTCGATGATGAGATGGGTGATGATTATGCGAAGTTAGCCGGTCTGACCGCAGAGGAAGACTTAAAGGAGACAATCAGCGAAAGTATGAAGAAGCGTCTGCCATGGCTGATCGTGCTCTTATTCCTCGGCATGGCGGTATCCACGGTGGTCGGTGCCTTTGAAGGAGTCGTTGCCGTATTACCGATCGTCATCTGCTTCCAGTCCCTGATCCTTGATATGGCGGGAAATGTCGGAACACAGTCCTTAGCTGTAACCATCCGTGTCCTGATGGACGAGAACTTAAGCGGCAAGGACAAATTTGCACTTGTGACAAAGGAAATGAAGGTAGGTTTCAGCAACGGATTACTGCTCGGTATTTTATCCCTGCTGTTCCTTGGCTTATACATTGCGTTCTTTAAGGGTTATAACATCGCACATGCTTTTCTGATCTCAGGATGTGTCGGTATCTCCCTTCTGGTTGCCATGATCATATCCAGTCTGGTGGGCACGCTGGTTCCATTATTTTTCCACCGGATCAAAGTCGACCCGGCAGTTGCTTCCGGTCCGCTGATCACAACCGTTAACGATCTGGTTGCAGTCGTTACCTATTATGGTTTATCCTGGATTCTTCTGATCCAGTGCATGCACCTGGCTTAACATAAGATAGAGGTGAATTTAACATTGGAAATTGTAAGTAATATACTGCCGATCTTCGTGATGATCGCAATCGGCATGATCTGTAAAAAAGCGAACTTATTATCAAGAAACGGAACAAAGGAAATCAAGCGTCTGATCACAACGATCATCCTGCCGGTGGCTGTTTTTCATGCAATGGCAACCGCGGATTATAATGCACACACAAGCGTACTTGTGATCGGTATTTTCGTTGTATTACTGGTAAGCTTCGGAATCGGATTCCTGATTCGTCCACTCCTGCCGGAACAGTACCGCAGATACCTGCCTTTTATCACCGCCGTCTATGAAGGTGGTATGATGGCGTATCCGCTCTACACGAATCTGTTTGGTGCAGACAAGCTGTCGAATATTGCGATTTTCGATATTGCCAATATGATTTTTGGATTCAGTGTCTTTATGACGATGCTGCAGTCTACGGATTCCGGTAAAGAGATCAAGCCTTCCCAGATCGTAAGGGATGCCTTAAAGAGCCCGGTATTTCTCGCCATGGCACTTGGCATCATCTGTGGAATCTCCGGTATCATTCCGTTTATTCTTCGTTCCGATGTGGGGATTGTTTACACTTCCCTCAAAGATATGATCACCTCTATGCTGAATGCACTGATTCTGATCATCGTAGGATATGATTTTGAATTTGACCCTAAGAGAGTTGCGATCAGCTTACGCGCAATCCTCTTCCGTGTCCTCACGCAGGGCTTGTTGTTCCTGCTGCTGATCTTCTTAATCCGGCATCTGTATCCGGGAAATACATTGATGATGGCAGCCCTGCTCATCTATATGTCTGCACCGCCAAGCTTCAGCACGCAGTCTTATATCGAATCCGAGGAACCGGGTAAATTCGTGGCAACGACCAACTCGCTCTATACAGTTGTGACACTGGCGGTGTATGTCATTGCAGCGGTGATGTTCTAAAGGTAATTTGATATATTCATTATTTGATATATACATGAAATTGCACAATAAGATTATATCTGCTCCGAATTACGAATCTATGATTCTCCATAAGCCGCAAATACAATCTTATTGTGCAATTTCCTTTTCATATTCTATTTTGGTACTCTTTGATTTTATAATGTACTTCTGGTTCATAAAAAACTATACAAATTAGATGTCAAAACACACATTAAAACATGTTTTGCGACTTATGAAGAATCTTAGATTTTCTTAATGTTCTGGCGAACAATCAGCAATGCTGCAACAGGGATGTTGCAGCAAGCAAAAGCCGTAGCATGGACGCTGCGTCTTTTGCGGTTGCGGGCATAGATAAAATGCTGGCAGAACATTTAGAAAATATTAGATTCGGAATTCGGAGCAAATACATATTTTAATGTGTGTTTTGACTCATATAATTATATATTTTTGTCTCTATCGGAATACCTCGCGGATACTGTCGTAATGCAGGAAAATCCCCTGCTTTGCAAATGCCTCGATCTCTTCCGGTGTCGCAAGCATATATCCGTCTGTCTCTGCCTCCTGAAGCTTTAAGTCTGCTTCGTCGAAGTCGAGTTCGAAACGGTATACATCTACAAAGTAGTTATCGCCTTCTCCCGGATTCTCACGCTTATAGGTTAGTACCGGTTCCCCTTCACAGCCGGATACATTCAGTCCGGTTTCTTCGAATACTTCGCGGTTCACTGCCTCGCGGGATTCTTCTCCTGCCATTGCAGCACCACCGGATACTTCCCACCAGCCCGGTGCCCATGCCTTGGTCATCACACGCTTCGTAATCAGGTATCTGCCATCGCTTCTTGCGATCACACCTAACACGGTCAGATGGTATTCGCCATCCTTCAGACACCAGTCATTGCGCTTCATCGTACGTCCGGTACGTTTTTTATCCTTATCATAAATATCCCACAGTTCCATATCAATAACCATGCCTTTCTCTTGACCTGCAAACGGTAAACTACAGGCTCAATATTTGTAAAACGACTTCCGAATATGCTATTTCACACATTATTCGTCTGTCTATCGGTTCTTATTATATATGGATTCTTTTTCCCATGCAAGCGTAAACAACCCGGCAACTGCTTCATTCAAAGCTACCCGCTTACTTTTCCCGGCAGTTTTCTCCCATTCTATTTTTCTTCCGAGGTCTTTTTTCTGCGGAAAATACAGCGGAAGATCAGACGCACCAGTGGTCCGCAGTAAAAGAGCTGATAGAGCAATGCCATCGGGAAATTCATTCCCCAGGTCTGAATAAAGGTTCCAAAGGTCTTCGTATCCTTAAAAAGAAGGGTTGCGATCAGACTCATGACCGGGCACATGATACAACAGATACAGATGGAGATCGCATAGGTAATAAACTGTGGTCTGTCATCCGGGCGCATCACGGAAAAAGCAAGCTTTCCGGCAATTCTTCCGACTACAAAAAGCTCTAATACAAAAGCGATTGGTGCCATGATCGGCAGTTCGTGAAGTGCGGCAAGGAATGTTTCTCCTGAGACACCGCCCATGTTCAGTGCGACATTATAGACGATCATTCCGTACACCATGACGGTTGCCATAATGGCAGTGAATACAACATTTTCTAACTTTGTTTTTGGCATAAAAAAATCCTCCTGATATGATTCTCGTATGTGTTGTTCGTTATCATCCAGAAGGAGTGTGCGTTTCCAATTTTAACCAATATTTATTTTTGCCGGGTTATTCTATCATATTTCCCATCAAAATGTAAGCCTTTTTTATAAATTTATATATAGGATCAGAAGGTCAAAAGATGCTTTCAAAAATATAAATTCTACTTCGTTGGATTTCCAATAGACAATGTGGTATGATTTTCCTATAACTAGCATATGCTAAGAAACAGATCGTACAAAAAGGAGGACAGGCTTCTATGAATGGCACTTTTCGAATTGAACAATTACGTCCGATAAAGGATGGGATGACCATCTCTAGAGATGCACGTTTAGGTTCATCCAACCGCGTAACCTTTTTTTCCCTTGGAAAAGATACCTCGATCAGTCGGGAATGTTATGACACAACGGCTGTCTATCTTGGTGCAAAGGGAACTGCAACCTTTCTGATCGGTGAGGATGCAAAAAAACAGTCTCTTACCGAAGGCGATCTGCTCGTCGTTTCCGGCGGTACACTCTGTGGCGTAGAAGCCAATGACGGAACCGTCTATACCGAAATTATTACAAAAAAGGAGAATCATATGAACAGTATTATCAAATCAGGCGAAGTAATGAAGTTAAAGGATCTTATCTCTTATGAGGAAGGCAGCATCAGCAA
>CACZPJ010000144.1 GCA_902782995.1 uncultured Lachnospiraceae bacterium
GTCCCATGAACGGAATACAGCCTCGATAGCAAGCTTTAACTGCTCTACAGGATCTGAAGGGAAGTCTGTTCCTAACTGATTCTTGTATTCAGCCTTGAACTGCTCTGCTAATTCTTTTAAGTCTGCTGCTGTAAGTTCTACGTCGAACTGAACACCTCTGTCAGCTTTCATCTTATCGATGAGCTGCTCGAAGTATTTCTTACCAACTTCCATAACAACGTCAGAGAACATCTGGATGAAACGTCTGTATGAATCATATACGAAACGCTCGAACTTTGGATCTGGGTTACCAGCGATCATAGCTGCAACTACATCATCATTTAATCCAAGGTTAAGAATTGTATCCATCATACCTGGCATAGAAGCACGAGCACCGGAACGAACGGAAACAAGAAGTGGATTCTTAAGATCTCCGAATTTCTTTCCGTTTTCTTTCTCCATCCAAGCTACGCCTTCCATAGCCTGAGACATAATCTCATCGTTGATCTTACGACCATCTTCATAATACTGAGTACAAGCCTCTGTAGTGATAGTGAAACCCTGTGGTACCGGAAGACCGATCTCAGTCATCTCAGCAAGGTTTGCGCCCTTACCACCAAGAAGATTTCTCATGGACATGTTACCCTCTTTGAAGGTATAAACCCATTTGTTTGCCATTTGACAATTCCTCCTAAAAATTTACTTTGGTTTATTGATATGTGAGCACCGGACGTTCTGCTGCTACGTTCAACGTTCACAATGTCACCCATCGTTTGCACTATTTTAGCGCACATATTCATTTTATCATAATTTCTACCATAAGCAACTATTTTTTCAAATAAATTTAAAACAGGCAAAGAAAAATTCCCTGCCTGTTCCTTATGTTGTCATTAGAATTCAAACTTCTTAGCGAAGTAAGCGTCTAATTCTTCGATCTTGATTCTTTCCTGTTCCATGGTATCACGGTCACGTACGGTTACTGCGCCATCCTCTTCGGAATCAAAGTCATACGTAACACAGAACGGTGTACCGATCTCATCCTGACGACGGTATCTCTTACCGATATTTCCTCTGTCGTCGAACTCACAGTTGTATTTCTTAGAGAGCTGTGCAAATACCTTCTCTGCGCCCTCATTTAACTTCTTAGAAAGTGGAAGCACACCGATTTTCACCGGTGCAAGTGCCGGATGGAAATGAAGTACGGTTCTCATATCCGGCTTCTCTTCGGTTCCGATGTTCTCTTCATCATAAGCTGCACATAAGAATGCAAGTACCACACGGTCTGCACCAAGGGATGGCTCGATAACGTATGGGATGTATTTTTCATTCTTCGTATCATCAAAATAAGTAAGATCCTGACCGGATGTATTCTGATGCTGTGTCAGATCGTAATCGGTTCTGTCAGCAATCCCCCATAACTCACCCCATCCGAATGGGAATAAGAACTCGATATCGGTTGTTCCCTTAGAGTAGAAGCAGAGCTCTTCCGGTGAATGATCTCTTAAACGCATCTCATCTTCCTTGATACCAAGGCTTAATAACCAGTCACGGCAGAATGCTCTCCAGTACTGGAACCATTCCATATCTGTTCCAGGCTCGCAGAAGAACTCTAACTCCATCTGCTCGAACTCTCTGGTACGGAAGGTAAAGTTACCCGGTGTGATCTCGTTACGGAAGGACTTACCGATCTGACCGATACCAAATGGAATCTTCTTTCTGGAAGTTCTCTGGACATTTTTAAAGTTAACAAAAATACCCTGTGCGGTCTCCGGTCTTAAGTATACCGTATTCTTTGCATCCTCTGTTACACCCTGGAAGGTCTTAAACATCAGATTGAACTGACGGATATCGGTAAAGTTGTGCTTTCCGCAGGATGGACACGGTACATTGTTCTCCTCGATGAAGTTCTTCATCTGCTCCTGTGTCCAGCCGTCTACCGAACCATCTAATTCGATGCCCTTTTCCTCTGCAAAATCTTCAATGATCTTGTCTGCACGGAAACGCTCATGACACTCCTTACAATCCATCAGTGGATCAGAAAATCCGCCCAGATGTCCGGATGCCACCCATGTCTGTGGGTTCATCAGGATCGCACAGTCTACACCTACGTTGTATGGGTTCTCCTGGATAAACTTCTGCCACCATGCCTTTTTCACATTGTTCTTCAGCTCAACACCAAGGTTACCGTAATCCCATGTATTTGCCAGTCCGCCATAAATATCGGAACCCGGATACACAAAACCTCTTGCCTTTGCCAATGCAACAATTTTCTCCATCGTCTTTTCCATTTTTCTATCCTCGCATTCTATTTGTATACAATATAATTGACACCCTGATTCAGTGTCGTTACGGTTGCCGTATTCTTACCGGTTACCGTCACACCCTTTGCGGAAACATAGCAGATCTTTCCCTTGACTTCCACATCGGTATCTTCATTTAAAATAACAACTCTGTAATCATCCTCTGCGGTAAACGCGGACGCACTTACCGTCTGATAACTGCCTGCCTCGGTACTCTCCTCTGTCAGGGACTCCGTACTGTCTGCATCCTTCGCCATTACCCCATCGGTAACTTCTACAAAATCCGTATCGAACTGATAACCTGCTGCAATCGCCTGAACGACAGTACCCGCAAAAAACTCTCTGTCATTAAATGCGGAATAGGTATCTCCGTCCTCATAAGCCATCATCAGCTTTGCAGTCTGATCTTCGACCTTAAAGTCCTTCATCGAGACCTTCCCCGCATCGTCTGTCTCTTCATAAGATGCAATCGCATCCTCGATGAAACTTTTCAGTTCATCTTCGTTATAATAGTCCTTATCAAAGCTTGCGACCGTTGCTTCTGATATTTGCCCATTCTTCTGTATGTAAACGGTATCCTTATCGGGATATTTCGTTGCACATCCACTCAGAAATAAGAGCATAAGTACAAGCAGCGTCATGCTGTATCTCTTTTTCATCATCTGTCTCCTCCTGAAAATTTCTGTCAATCCATGCTATTATACTATTTCTGTTTGTGCTTTTCAACCTGTAAAATCGTTTCCGTTCAGAAAAAAGCATTGTCTAAAAATTTTTCAGATTTGAAGCTATGGTTCACATATTTTTCCAGATACCGCGTCAGGATCTGTTCGAGCCGCTCTAAGACCTGATCGGATACGGTAAAAGTATACAGCTTTTTTAAGTCCGTGCTGATAATATATTGCAGGGTATACAGCGTGGATTCATCTAACCGGATCTCCTGCTCTCCTCCCTGACAGGACGCACAGACCACACCTGCCTTTGCCACCGAAAAAGCAGTCAGTTCCTCCTTCTTCTTACAGCACTGGCAGGAAAATACATTCGGATAGATTCCGTTTATCACTAACATCTTCAATTCAAAAATACGACGGATCAGACGGTTCGGGATCACATTTTTCTCGATCGCTTTCATGGTAAGATATAAAAGCTTCAACACTTCCTTTTCATCCATGTTTTCCTGTGTAAAATAATCTGCCATCTCCAAAAAATAGAATCCGAAATATGTATTATCCAAATCCATGGTCAGTTCCCTGAAATAACAGTCGATCTCTGCCTTATACAGATTATAGGAGCTTCGTCCCTCGTAGAGTTCAAACCTGCCAAATACAAAGGGTGCACTGGCTGCTAAAAGTGAACTGTTCAAACGCCTGGCACCCTTTGCAAATGCAGTGATCCGTCCTCGTTCCTTTGTCAGAATCGTTACCCGCTTATCATATTCACCAATGGGCATGGTCTGTAGTACCATTCCGGTCAGAATAACGTTCTGCCCCATGCTCGTTTTCACCTCTCATGTCCCTTGACACCGGCCGTTCTCCATGTCTCCGATAATCCAGATAATCTGCAATCCGTCCGGTTGTCATAAATGTATTCCAGTCATCTGTCTGCATCTTTTTTCCTCCTGTATGTCATCGCTTCCATACTGTTAGGATTTCCATCTGCATGTCTGCTATACTGGAATATAGTGACAGACTTTTAATTCTCGTCGTCCCGGTAGCCAAAGTTCTTCAGAAGATAATCACTGTCTCTCCAGTCCTTCTTCACCTTGACCCAGAGCTTTAAATTCACCTTTTCATCTAACAGATGCTCGATCTCATAACGCGCATTGCTGCCGATCTTTTTTAACATTGCACCCTGTTTTCCGATAATAATTCCCTTGTGGGAATCCCGCTCACAGATGATCGTTGCATCAATATCCATGATCGGCTGTCCCTTACGCTGCTTCATCCGTTCGATCGTGACTGCGATTCCATGCGGGATTTCTTCGTTTAACGCATGAAGTGCCTTTTCCCTTATCATCTCTGCCACGATCTGACGCTCCGGCTGGTCGGTAACCGTATCTTCATCATAGAACATCGGTCCATATGGAAGATACTTAAAGATCATATCAATAATAACCTCCGTATTCTGTCCACGCAGTGCCGATGCCGGTATGATCTCCGCAAAGTCATAGACCTTCTGGTAGGTATCGATATACTGTAACATCTCTTCCTTCGTCGCTAAGGTATCTGACTTATTGATCACAAGGATCACCGGTGTCTTGACGTTTTTCAGTTTCTCGATGATATGCTGCTCGCCTGCACCGATGTAAGTCGTAGGCTCTACCAGCCACAGGATCACATCTACTTCGTTTAGCGTATGCTCCGCAACATTGACCATGTATTCACCCAGCTTATTTTTTGCCTTGTGGATACCCGGTGTGTCTAAGAAAATGATCTGTCCCCGCTCTTCGTCTGTGTACACGGTCTGGATCCGGTTTCTTGTGGTCTGCGGCTTATTCGATGTGATCGCGATCTTCTGTCCGATCAGATGATTCATCAGTGTAGACTTTCCGACATTCGGTCTGCCGATAATGGTTACAAATCCCGATTTAAAATGATCTGTCATATATGCACAATATCCTCTCTTTGGTTAATATAATGTTTCTAAATGCTCAAACATGTCCTCTTTTGCCTTTAACGCATCCTCGGAACCGATCACACAGAGGCACTGATCTGCTAAAACCGCACGGATCAGGTCTGCCAGCTTACGGATGTCCGCACTCTGCGCCCCGATGATCTCGTCACGCTCCTTCTGGATCATCTCATAGGTCAGTCCGGACAGATAAGCCGATGTGGAACGCATGCCCTTTGCAGCCGGGTTAAGCGGTGTGTCGAGTTCGCTGATCGTACCAATGATATACTTCGTCATATCCCGCTCATCCACGTCAAAGCTCTCTAAATACTCCGGTGTATGCTCATAGATCTCATTCGTCTTTTCTAAGTTCGGGTCACGGTAAGACGCAAAATAACAGTCTCCCGTCCGGTTGAATCCGCTCATGCAGCCGTATGCACCACCCTTTACACGGACATTCAGCCACAGATAATCATAGCTTAAGATCACCTTTAAAATACGCAGTGTGCCGGTATAAGCATAGCCCTTCTGTGAGAAATTACCTGCTCTTGATACATACTGTACCTGAGAGGCATCTAAAAATCCTTCGTTTTTCTTTTCACAGACAATCGCTTTTGCAGATACTTCTTCCTGCTTCGGATTCAGACAGCTTGTAAAATCGTCAAGCTGCTTTTTCACTGCTTCGGTTCCGGCTTCTTCCGCAGTAATGCTTATCATCAGATTCTCCTTGCAGAAGATCTTCTGCATCAGTTCGCTTAACTTCGCAGCAAACGCTTCCTTCTTCTTATCAAAATGTTCTTCGATCTCTGCCACCAGACGATACAATGCGATTCCACCTGTCATATCATTGTACTTCGCACTCTTTGAAAAATAAGACATGGCACGGATCGCCGAAACCGAATGTCCGCCAGAGCTTAAGGACATCTGTAATCTCGACTTCACCTGTGCAACGATCTCATAAAGACGCCGCTCGTCTGCCAGACTCGAAGATGACAATATCTCTTTGATCAGTGCAAAGGTCTCCTTTGTCTTTTCTGCTAACAGCTTTGCCCGGATCTCGTACTTGGCAGTAAAGTCTCCGTAATTTTTCAGGCTCGGATAGACCGAGATATAGGATGCGATCCCACCGGTCACCAGATTAATGTCGTTTGCCAGATCTGCATAGCTATGCTCCTTCGTATCCACATATCCTAAGACTGCCTTTAAGAATCCAAGATATGGGACATCTTCTTCGGCGATCCCACCCAGATCAAACATCAGGTTCAGATAAGTGATCCCACCGGTAAACATCGTGTGCTTTAACAGCAGTGTATCCGAAAAATACTCTTCTTCATTCTGAAACGGTGCAGCCTCTTTTTTCATATCTGCTCTCGTAAGCATCGGGATCTTCTCTAAGTCTTCCTTTGGAGACGGTTCATCCTGATACTGTTTTAAATGTGCGGTATCTGCAATTAACTGCTGTACCTCCTCTTTCGATAAGCTGTCCTTGTATGCCTGAAGCTTCTTTGCAAGTGCTGCTTCATTCTTCGCATTTAAGCCCTGCTTCGGTAAAATACTTGTCACCGAAACATGGGTATTATCCAACAGATAGGTCTGGATCAGTTTTTCAAAATAATCCGTTTCTACCTGCTCCTTTAAGAACCGGAATACTTCGATCGCCTCTAAGTATAAAAATGGTTCGTTATCATCATACAGCCAGCTGTCCATGCAGTCTAATCCATAGATCAGTCCCTTTGGATAAGAGCCAAAATCAGCCTCGCGGAACTTAAACTCATTGCTGTTGATTCCGGCAAGCAGTGCCTTTTTGTTTAAGCCCTGATCCACCTGCTCCTGCAAGGTCTTACGGATCACCGCAACAAAACGGTCCTTATCCTCATAATTTGCGTTCTTAGCAACAATGGAAAAAAGCGGCTGTAAGGTGCCATCATCATAAGAGCCCATAATATCCTTACCGATCCCGGCATCTAACAAAGCCTTTTTCAGTGGTGCGCCCGGTGCATTCAGCAGCACGTAATCTAAGACGTCAAAAGACATACAAAGCTTCTTATCTAACGTTGTTCCGATCACTGCATTATAGGAAATATAGGTGTTATCTTCCTCACTCTCTGACGAAGCAATCGAATATTCCTTCGTCACCTCCACCGGATGATCAAACGGCTTCTGCATCTGAATCGCAGAGTCTAACGAAATTTCTTCATAATCAGATAAGTATTCCTCATCAATAAACTGAAGCTTCTCCTCTATATCCATATCACCATACAGGTAGATATAGGAATTGCACGGATGATAATACTTCTGATGGAAGTTCAGATAATTCTCATATGTCAGCTCCGGGATCACCTCCGGATCTCCGCCTGACTCATGCTGGTACGCCGTATCCGGGAAAAGGGAATTTAAGATCACACGGTCTAAGACGCCCTCCGGTGAAGAAAATGCACCCTTCATCTCATTGTATACCACACCATTGATCGTGATCGGTGCATCTTCACCCTCTAACTCATAATGCCAGCCTTCCTGTTTGAAGATTTCTTCCTTTTTGTAGATATTCGGATGAAAAACAGCATCCAGATAGACATGCATCAGATTCTGAAAATCCTTATCATTACAGCTTGCGACCGGATACACGGTCTTATCCGGATATGTGATCGCATTTAAAAATGTATTCAGTGAGCCCTTGACCAGTTCCACAAACGGATCCTTGACCGGGAACTTATCCGATCCGCATAATACGGTATGTTCTATGATATGTGTCACACCGGTGCTGTCTGCCGGCGGTGTACGGAAGGCAATATAAAATACCTTGTTCTCATCGTCATTCGATACGACGCTGATCCTTGCACCACTCTTCTTGTGACGGAACAGATAACCGATAGAATTCACATCTGCTAACTTCTCTTCGCGGATCAGTTCATATGCATCTAAACCTTGAAACTTCAAATCATTTTCCTCCAGAGTCTGTTTTTACTATTATTTCCAGTGAAGCACGTTCTATACTTCTCTTTTGGCACTGCTCATTATAACATATCATATGCAAAAAAAGAAGATGTCCGAAAACACCTTCCCTTTTGGTTATTCCTGATTACTGAAATTCTTCATTCTATGAATTAAGCAATACGTGTAACGTTTGCTGCCTGTGGTCCCTTTTCGCCATCAACAACGTCAAACTCCACTGTCTCGCCGTCTTTTAATTCTTTGAATCCATCCATGTTCAGTGCCGAAAAATGTACGAATACATCATTTCCCTCTGCGTCTGAAATAAATCCATAACCCTTCTTTGCGTTAAACCATTTTACAGTTCCTTGCATAAATCTTTCCTCCTGATACATTAAAAAAGTGCACAATTTTGTGCTTGCTTACGATTTTAAATGTAGCATATCACCTAAAATTTGTCAACAAAAAAGTCAGACTATTCCTTCACTTTCACATCCAGTTGTGGGAATGGGATCTCAATTCCGTTTTCATCCAGAACGTTCTTAATCTCCTCTAACAGACGCCATCTGGTCTCCCAATATGCCTCCGTTGCAACCCAGAGACGGATTCCGATCTTGACACTGGAATCTTCTAAGTCTGATACGAAAACATCTACCTCTTCGTCCGGCAGACGGTTCGGTTCATCCATGATGACTTTTTTTATCACTTCTTTGGTCTTCTTTAAATCTGCCTGATAAGAAACTCCGACAAAAAGATCTATCCGCCGCTTATCACTCTGTGTGACATTCGTTAAGGATGCATTGGCAAGCGTACCGTTTGGAATAACGATCATCTTATTATCTACAGTCTGAAGCTTCGTATAGATCAGTGAGATCTCATGCACCGTTCCCTCATTTTTATGGGAATCTTCGATGATATAATCTCCGACCTTAAACGGCTTCAACATCAAAATCAGCACTCCACCGGCAAAGTTTGCAAGGCTTCCCTGCAATGCAAGTCCGACTGCCAGACCGGCTGATCCAAGCACTGCTACCGCAGATGTTGTCGCGATTCCGAAAATTGAAAGGATCATGGCGATCAGGATAAAGTAACAGATCGCCTTGGTAAGTGCATCTAAGAACTGCTTTACACCGGTATCCGCATCCCGTTTTTCCAATGTATGCCGGACAAATTTACGGATAAAACGGATGATCTGTACGCCGATGACATAGACGATCACCGCCTGTAAGATCTGAAATCCAAATGCAATGATGTTTGGAATATGATCCGTAAAATACTGCTGGATCGTATTCGGATTCACTTCCGTTACCTTTTTTAAATCATCAAATACTTCGGTACTGCCAATCGTATTGATCACTTCTGTGCTGTCTGTGCCGCGTAATCCGGAAGCGGCAAGCACCTGTATGGTATTACACATATTTTTCCTCTCCTATGGTCTTACTTTGAAAGTGCATGAAGAAACAGTCCGCTTCTTAGCTTTGGCTCAAACCAGGTAGACTTCGGCGGCATCAGACGCTTTGCATCTGCAACTGCAAACA
Source organism: uncultured Lachnospiraceae bacterium (assembly GCA_902782995.1). Lineage (GTDB taxonomy): Bacteria > Bacillota > Clostridia > Lachnospirales > Lachnospiraceae > Roseburia_C. The sequence continues at coordinate 9,356 of CACZPJ010000144.1, forward strand.
ATTCTTCAATGGAAGTCGGATACATGGCAAACGCTACTGCACAATCTGTTTTTACTCTGCGCTCTAACTCTTCAAGTCCCCGGATACCGCCCACGAAGTCAATTCTCTGGTCGGTCTTCGGATCACCGATGCCAAGTACCGGAGCGAGCAGCAGATTCTGTAACAGCGATACATCGAGTCCTTCCACCGGATCGGTGTTTCTATCTGCATCGCGGATCACACAGGAATACCAGGTTCCGCCTAAATACATCGAGAAGTTTCCCTTTTCTGTCGGACGATATGGTGTTGTTCCCTCTTCTGTCACATCAAACAGCTCCTGCATCTTCGCTAAGAATGCTTCCTCTGTCATACCGTTTAAGTCCTTTACCACACGGTTATAATCCATGATCATCAACTGGTCGTGTGGGAATAATACCGAAAGAAAGTAGTTAAACTCCTCTTCTCCGGTATAATCCGGATGCTCTGCCCTGCGCTTTAAGCCGACCTTTACTGCGGATGCGGCACGATGATGTCCGTCTGCAATATAGATCTCCTGAATACCTGCGAATGCTTTCTGGATCGCTTCTACTTCCTTATCTCCATCGATCAGAAAGACTCTGTGACGGATTCCATCCTCGGAAGTAAAATCATACAAAGCTTTCTGCTTTTTCGTCTCCTCTACGATCTGGTTGATCACTGCATTCGAACGATATGCCAAAAAGATCGGTCCGGTCTGTGCATCACAGATGTCGACATGATTGATCCGGTCTAATTCCTTATCGGCTCTGGTATTCTCATGCTTTTTGATCACTTCGTTCTGATAATCGTCAATGGAAGAAACCGCGGTAATTCCGGTCTGTACTCTTCCGTTCATCGTCAGTTCATAGACATAGTAACAGCGTTTTTTATCCTGTATAAAGTCTCCGTTTTCTACCATTTTCCACAACATGTCATGCGCCTTCTGGTATACCTTCGGATCGTAAGTATCTACCGAATCATCAAACTGTGTCTCTGCCCGGTCAATATTCAAAAAAGAAAGCGGATTTCCTTTGACTGCTTCCTTTGCCTCTTCCCTGTTATATACATCATATGGCAAAGCGGCGATTTTATCCGCTTCATCTTCTCTTGGTCTGATTCCATAAAATGGTCTGATATCTGCCATGTTTTTCTCCTCTTTTTCTGTATGAAATAAAGTGTGCGCATCTTAATTTCTTACAGTATAGGAATTCCAACGGAATTTCCTATACTGCAAGAAAAGGCTGACACAAAAAACGGTCAGCCCTTTTTCTCTTATATGATTCTGATTTATTTGATCACACGTACCTTTAATACATCTTCGATCTCATTTAACTTTGCAGCAACCTCATCTGTGATCGGAGCATCCACGTCGATCAGTGCACATGCATAATCGCCTCTGCTCTTGTTTGTCATATCAGAAATATTGATGCCGGCATCACCAAGGATCGTCGTATACTTACTGATCATTCCCTTTACGTTCTTATGTAAGAGAAGCAGACGTCCTGCTGCCTGACATACACCCATGCTGCAATCCGGGAAGTTTACGGAATGTGTAATGTTACCATTCTCCATAAAGTCACGGATCTCATTGACTGCCATCACTGCACAGTTATCTTCGGATTCCTCTGTGGAAGCTCCGATGTGTGGTGTTAAGATCACGCCCTCTGCTCCGGCAGTTGTCGGATTCGGGAAGTCTGATACATACTTGCGAACCTTACCGGCCTTTAATGCCTCTAACATAGCCTCTTCATCAACCAGAAGATCTCTTGCGTAATTTAAGACTACAACCGTATCCTTCATCATGTCGATGGCTTCTTTGTTGATCATCTTCTTGGTAGAATCTAAAAGTGGTACATGGACTGTAATGAAATCACACTCTTTGTAGATCTCTTCCACGGAATTTACATGCTTTACACTGCGGGATAAGTTCCATGCAGCATTTACAGAAATATACGGATCATATCCAAGTACTTCCATTCCGAGATGTGTTGCAGCATTTGCAACTAAAACACCGATTGCACCAAGACCGATGACACCAAGCTTCTTGCCTGCGATCTCTGTACCTGCGAATGCCTTCTTTGCTTTCTCTGCATCCTTTGCAACCGTCTCAACACCGACCTGACCTTTTACCCAGTCGATTCCGCCTGTGATATCACGGGATGCTAACAGCATTCCTGCGAATACAAGCTCTTTTACACCATTTGCATTTGCTCCCGGTGTATTAAATACAACCGTTCCGTTCTCTGCACATTTGTCCAATGGGATGTTGTTTACACCTGCACCGGCTCTTGCTACTGCGCACAGATCCTTCGGTAATTCTAAGTCATGCATAGCTGCGCTGCGGACGAGCACTGCCTGTGCATCCTTTAAATCGTCTACTTTTTTATAATCATCTGTCAGTAAATCCAGACCTACATTTGCGATCGGATTTAAGCATGTATAGTTAAACATTATGCATTCTCCTCCTCAAACTTCTTCATGAATGCAACTAACTTCTCAACGCCCTCTTTTGGCATTGCATTGTAGATAGATGCACGCATACCACCAACGGTTCTGTGACCCTTTAAGTTCACAAATCCTGCTGCTGTTGCTTCCTTCACAAACTTTGCATCAAGATCTGCATCGCCTGTTACGAATGGTACGTTCATCAGAGAACGATCCTTCTTAACAACAGTTCCCTTGAACATCTTGCTCTGGTCTAAGAAATCATATAAGATCTTTGCCTTCTCTTCGTTACGTTCTTTCATAACGGAAAGTCCGCCCATCTTCTTTAACCATTTGAATACCTTGCCACAGATGTAGATATTGTAACATGGTGGTGTGTTGTAAAGAGAATCGGCATCTGCCTGTGTCTTATACTTTAACATGGTTGGTGTTCCCGGAAGGACATCATCTGTGATCAGATCCTCACGGATGATTACGATTACTACACCTGCCGGTCCTACGTTCTTCTGAACACCGCCGTAGATCACGCCATACTTGGTTACATCAACCGGTTCGGATAAGAAACATGAGGAAACATCAGCTACTAAGGTATGACCCTTGGTATTCGGAAGCTCTTTGTACTTGGTTCCGTAAATGGTGTTGTTCTCACAGATATATACATAGTCTGCATCTTCTGGGATGTCAAGATCGGAACAATCCGGGATATAGGAGAATGTCTTATCTGCTGAGGATGCTACTTCTACTGCATCTCCATACATCTTTGCTTCCTGATATGCTTTCTTTGCCCACTGACCGGTAACTATGTACGCAGCTTTTTTATTTTTCATCAGGTTCATCGGAATTGCTGCAAACTGCTGTGATGCACCACCCTGTAAAAATAATACCTTATAATTATCAGGGATATTCATAAGATCTCTTAAGTCTGCTTCTGCCTCTTTGATAATGTCATCATATACCTTGGAACGATGACTCATCTCCATAACGGACATTCCGCATCCTCTGTAATCTAACATCTCGTCTGCTGCTTCCTGTAAAACTTCTTCCGGTAAAACTGCCGGACCTGCAGAAAAATTATATACTCTGCTCATGTTTCTTCCTCCTCGTTGTCTATATACGTCTGTATATATTATATTGAAAACCTGCATTTTTACGATAAATTTTATCAGATTTTTTCGACATCGTCTAGTAAAAATATAAATTTATCTAAAAACTTTAGTGCAGTGCTTTGATAAAACCAGTATATCATACGTGTCAAGACACCTGTATCTATTTCTGATCTGTATTATCAAATACCTCAGAAATCGCTGCTCCAGGTGCAACCATCGGCCATACCTTATCATCACTGTCGATGATACAATCGATAACGACCGGCATCGGATCTTCCAGTGCTTTTTCCAATGCCTGTGTGAATTCTTCCCGGCTTGTTACACGGTAACCGGTTGCTCCCATCGCTTCTGCTAACTTCACGAAATCCACACCATCATCTAAAACAGTAGCGGAATAATGCTTGTCATAGAACAGTGTCTGCCACTGACGTACCATTCCAAGTACATGGTTGTTTACAATGATCTCTACCAGCGGAAGCTTCTGACGGACTGCGGTTGCGATCTCATTCATATTCATACGGAAGCATCCGTCACCGGCAATATTGATGACCTGTTTATCCGGATTGGCTACCTGTGCGCCGATCGCAGCACCAAGTCCATAACCCATCGTTCCGAGTCCGCCGGATGATAAGAAGGTACGTGGCTTGGAATACTTATAATACTGGGCAGCCCACATCTGATGCTGGCCGACCTCTGTTACCATCACGGCATCACCCTTTGTCTGACGATAGGTCTCTTCGATGATATAAGGACCGCTTAAGCCTTCTGCCGGATAGCTGAGCGGATATTTTTCCTGATATTCATGGATATGGCTGATCCATTCCTCATGGTTCATCTGCTCTAACATCGGATTTAATCTTGTTAAGATCTCTTTGATGTCACCGATCACGCTTGCATTGACTACGATATTCTTGTTGATCTCTGCCGGATCAATATCAAGCTGTAGGATCTTCGCCTGCTTTGCAAACTTTTTGGCATTGCCAAGTACACGGTCGCTGAAACGGACACCGACCGCAATCAGAAGATCACATTCACTGACGCCGTAATTCGAGGTCTTGGTTCCATGCATGCCAAGCATTCCGGTATAAAGCGGATCTGTACCATCAAATGCGCCCTTTCCCATCAGGGAATCACAGACAGGTGCCTGCACCTTACGCACGAATTCCGCAAGTTCTCCACTTGCACCTGAGATCACTGCTCCGCCACCCACAAAAATGTATGGACGCTTTGACTTTTTGATCATCGCTGCCGCAATCTCAAGGCTCTCCGGTGTAATGTCCTTCGTAAAACGTGGTACGATCTCGACCTCTTCCTTCTTATATTCGGTCTTATTGGCAGTTACATCCTTTGGAATATCTACCAGTACCGGACCCGGACGTCCTTTTCTTGCGATCTTAAATGCACGACGGATCGTTTTTGCAAGATCCTTTACATCTTTTACGATGAAATTGTGCTTTGTGATCGGTGTCGTGATTCCCGCGATATCGATCTCCTGAAAACTGTCCTTTCCAAGTAAGGAAACTCCAACGTTACAGGTGATCGCAACCATCGGTACGGAATCCATATAAGCCGTTGCGATTCCGGTTACCAGATTCGTTGCTCCCGGTCCGCTCGTTGCAAGGCATACACCGACCTTTCCGGTACTTCTTGCATATCCGTCTGCCGCATGTGATGCGCCCTGCTCATGGGAGGTCAGCACATGACGGATCTCATCACAATGCTTATATAATTCATCATATACATTTAAAATCGCTCCGCCCGGATATCCGAATACGGTATCCACGCCCTGCTCTTTTAAACACTCTATTACTATCTCTGCACCTGTTAAAAGCATGCTTTCTTCCTCTCTTTCTAATCCCTGTAGCCGTTTTCTTAATGCTTTGGCACTTCTAAAATCGCACCACGGTTACCGGATGTTACCATAGAAGCATAACGTGACAGGTATCCTTCGGTTACCTTCGGCTCTCTTGGCTGCCATTTTGCCTTTCTGGCTGCAAGCTCTTCATCGGATACTGCAAGCTCTAAGGTAAGTGCCGGGATGTTGATCTTGATCAGATCTCCCTCTTCTACTAATGCGATCGGGCCACCGACTGCTGCTTCCGGTGATACATGACCGATGGATGCGCCACGGCTTGCACCGGAGAAACGTCCGTCTGTGATCAGTGCAACCGAAGATCCGAGTCCCATACCTGCGATCGCAGAAGTCGGGTTTAACATTTCACGCATACCAGGGCCTCCCTTTGGTCCTTCATAACGGATGACTACGACATCACCTGCTACGATCTTACCGCCCTTGATCGCAGCGATCGCATCTTCTTCACAGTCAAAGACACGTGCCGGGCCTTCGTGTACCATCATCTCATCTACAACTGCGGAACGTTTTACGACACTGCCGTCCGGAGCAAGGTTACCGCTTAATACGGCAAGACCACCGGTCGTACTGTATGGATTGTCAAGCGGACGGATGACTTCCGGATTCTTATTGACTGCGCCTGCGATATTCTCGCCTACGGTCTTACCGGTTACAGTCATACAGTCGGTATGTAACAGTCCAGCGTCTGCAAGTTCCTTCATCACCGCATATACACCACCGGCTTCATTTAAGTCTTCCATATAAGTCGGACCTGCCGGTGCGAGGTGGCAGAGGTTCGGTGTCTTTTCACTGATACCGTTTGCAAAAGAAATATCAAAGTCAAAGCCGACCTCATGTGCGATTGCAGGAAGGTGCAGCATACTGTTGGTAGAACAGCCAAGTGCCATATCAACGGTCAATGCATTTAAGATTGCATCCTTTGTCATAATATCTCTTGGTCGGATATTCTTGCGGTACATATCCATAACTGCCATACCGGCGTGTTTTGCAAGCTTGATACGTTCGGAATATACGGCAGGGATCGTTCCATTTCCCTGTAAGCCCATACCAAGTGCCTCCGTCAGACAGTTCATAGAATTGGCTGTGTACATACCGGAACAGGAACCGCAGGTCGGGCATACCTTTTCCTCATATTCTCTTACATCCTCTTCTGTCATGGTGCCTGCTGCATAAGAACCAACTGCCTCAAACATCGAAGAAAGGCTTCTCTTTTTCCCCTGTACATGACCGGCTAACATCGGACCGCCGGATACAAATACGGTAGGTACATTTAATCTGGCTGCTGCCATCAAAAGTCCCGGTACGTTCTTATCACAGTTTGGAACCATGACTAATGCATCAAACTGATGCGCGGTTGCCATACACTCGGTAGAATCTGCGATCAGATCTCTGGTTACAAGCGAATACTTCATTCCGACATGTCCCATTGCAATACCGTCACAGACTGCGATTGCCGGGAATACAACCGGAACACCACCTGCTTCTGCAACACCAAGCTTTACAGCATTTACTATTTTATCCAGGTTCATATGACCCGGTACGATCTCATTGTAGGAGCTGACAATACCCACCATTGGCTTTTTCATCTCTTCTTCGGTAAAGCCAAGTGCATTAAACAGACTTCTATGTGGTGCCTGCTGCATACCACTTTTTACATTATCACTCTTCATAATTGATTCTCCTTTATCAAAAACTGTCTTATGATGCTATCTTACACTCTTTCCGCAATTAAGTCACCCATTTTTTTACATCCGACCTGTGTAAAGGCAGCTTTTTTGTCTTCTTCCTGCGGCATAATGTCAACGGTACGGTAATTGTCCTTTAATACCTGTTTTACGGCTGCTTCGATTGCATCTGCCTCTTTGTCAAGGTCAAAGGAATAACGTAACATCATTGCAGCACTCAAGATCGTTGCGATCGGGTTCGCAATATCCTTGCCTGCAATATCCGGTGCAGAACCGTGGCTTGGCTCATAAAGTCCGGACTTGGTATCATTCATGCTTGCAGAAGAAAGCATTCCGATCGAACCGGTTACCATACTTGCTTCATCGGATAAGATGTCACCGAACATATTCTCTGTCAAAATAACATCGAACTGCTTCGGATCACGTACTAACTGCATTGCACAGTTATCTACTAACATATGCTCATAAGAAACTTCCGGATAATCCTTTGCAACCTCTTCTACGACTTTTCTCCATAATCTTGAGGAATCTAACACATTTGCCTTATCGACGCTGGTGACCTTCTTACGTCTCTTCATTGCGATGTCAAAGCCCTTTTTCGCAATACGGCGGATCTCTTCTTCGCTGTAGGTCAGTGTATCGGTTGCTGTCATCACACCGTTTACTTCCTTTGTCTCACGTGTACCGAAGTAAAGTCCACCGGTCAGCTCACGCATGATCACCATATCGAACCCGTCTCCGATCACTTCATCCCGAAGCGGACATGCTGCCTTTAACTCTTCGTATAAGTATGCCGGTCTTAAGTTTGCAAAAAGATTTAATGACTTACGAAGCTTTAAAAGTCCTGCCTCCGGTCTTAAAGACGGCTCTAACTTATACCAAGGCGATGTACTTGTATTTCCGCCAATCGAACCCATCAGCACCGCATCGGCTGCCTTTGCCTGCTCGATTGCTTCATCGGTAAGCGGTACTCCTGTTGCATCGATGGAACATCCGCCCATTAAGATCTCTTCATATTCAAATGTATGTCCAAACTTTTTACCAACCTGATCTAAGACCTTTTTTGCCTCTGTTACGATCTCCGGTCCGATTCCGTCTCCTGAAATAACTCCTACATGATAATTCATATTCCTGCTTCCTCTCTTTTCGTTCATTTGGATTTCACCCCATTGCATATATCTTATAGTATTTATCTTAAGATTTCAACTGCACCGGCTATTTTAGTTTTGTATGCTACACATAACTCATGGTTATATCATTATTTTCTTGCATGATTCTACGTTATCAAAACAGTGTGTGCCTGCCTGATAACTGTATCGGATCCGGGTGTTATAAGATGTTTTCAAATTATAGAAATAACAAAATGCACAAAATATGTACCGCAAACATTTGCAACGCTCATCGTGAACTAACTGCCAACTACAACCATACAAGTTCAGAGGAGACTTCACTTGTGGTTTCCGTAAGCAGTGGATTTCACTCGCAGCTAAAAACGCAAATAAAAGTTTGCTTTACATATTTTGTGCATTTTGCCTTTTTGATTTTTATAAATCATCTTATGACACCCGGATCCTATATTGAAATAAAGTGTGCGCATATTACGATCAAGCATGTATGCTTGATCGCTTTTGCTGTATAGGAATTCCAACGGAATTTCCTATACAGCAAAAAAGGCAGCCTGCATCCACAGACTGCCCGACGATCCGGTTTTTAGATCTTATTTGTTCTTGCTTTCTTTTTTCGATTCCTTCTCTGTAGCGGCTGCTGCCTCTTCCGGCTTCTCAACTGCTGCAACTGCTTCTCTCTGCATTGGAATACGACAGTTTCTGTTATTACCGAATTCCACGATCAGTGTATCCTCATCAATATCAATGACCATTCCGTAGAATCCGCTTGTTGTCAATACGGTATCACCGATTGCAAGTTCAGATAACATTGCATTCTTCTTCTTTGCCTCTTTCTGCTGTGGGCGAATCATAAAGAAATACATAAATGCAAATAAAATTACGAGCCAGATTACCATTCCGCCCCATGCACCTGATGTGCTTGTTGCTAAAATATTCATATTCATCCTCATTTCCGCGCATATTTTTTTGACAGACCTATGACGCATGCGCTCATCATAGTCTGTGAAAGCTCACTTAGAACATTGTACACAAAAGCTTCCGCTCCGACAAGTCCTTTTCCTATTATTTCATGGATTTTTTAGAATTTACTTCTCTGCCTTTTCCCGTTCGATCTGACCCATGCGGTAGAGCTTGTCTGCCTTATACTCCTTAAATCGTCCGGCATCAAGTGCATCACGGATTTCTTCCATCATGGTGTTATAGAAGTAGAGATTGTGCAGGACACAAAGACGCATACCAAGCATCTCCTTAGCCTTTAACAGATGCCGCACATATGCTCTGCTGTATCTGCGGCAGGCCGGACACTGGCAGCCCTCTTCGATCGGGCGCATATCCTTTTCATACTTCTGGTTAAACAGATTGATTTTGCCCTTATTCGTGTACAGATGTCCGTGTCGTCCGTTTCTGGTCGGATAGACACAGTCAAAAAAGTCCACACCACGCTCTACTGCCTCTAAGATATTCGCAGGAGTACCAACCCCCATCAGATAGGTTGGCTTATTCACCGGAAGATACGGAACCGTTTCTTCTATAATATGATACATCTCTTCGTGTGTCTCACCAACCGCAAGTCCGCCGATCGCATATCCGTCTAAGTCAAATTCCGAGATACGCTTTGCATGATCGATACGGATGTCCTTAAAAATCGCACCCTGATTAATACCAAATAACATCTGCTTTTTATTGATCGTATCTTCTAGGCTGTTTAAGCGGTTCATCTCCCGCTTACAACGCTCTAACCATCTTGTCGTGCGGGCAACCGATGCCTCTACATAGCTTCGCTCTGCCACACTGCTTGGGCATTCGTCAAACGCCATCGCGATCGTAGAAGCGAGATTCGACTGGATCTGCATACTCTCTTCCGGTCCCATAAAGATCTTTGCACCATCTACATGTGAATGGAAGTATACACCCTCTTCCTTAATCTTACGCAGTCCTGCAAGGGAAAACACCTGAAATCCGCCGGAATCGGTAAGGATCGGCTTGTCCCACACCATAAACTTATGCAGTCCGCCTAACTCCTTGATCAGCTTATCTCCCGGTCTTACGTGCAGATGATACGTGTTCGACAGTTCCACCTGTGTCTTGATCTGTTCAAGATCTTCGGTCGATACCGCACCCTTGATCGCCGCAACAGTACCAACATTCATAAATACCGGAGTCTGTATATCGCCATGCACCGTATGAAACACACCGCGCTTTGCTCTTCCTTCCTGTTTTAATAATTCGTACATGCTCTTATCTCCTATGTTCTGTTTTGCCATCAGCCTGTCTGCCGTGACAACCGCTATTCTATCACAAAACAACTGCTGCTTCAATGAAAACAATCGCGAAAATCCGGTGTGTTTTCACAACTAATTGTTGTGAAGCCTTTTAAAATCCGATATAATGTCTATAAAAAAGCAGAACAACCGCAGATCCGGTTGCGCATAGATGGAGGCAGATATGGCAGGCTCAACAATAGGAACTATTTTTAAGATCACGACATGGGGCGAATCGCACGGAAAAGGCATTGGTGTTGTGATCGATGGCTGTCCGGCAGGATTAACGCTCTGTGAAGACGATATACAGCAGTACTTAAACCGCAGAAAACCGGGACAGTCTAAGTATACAACCCCGCGAAAGGAAGATGATCAGGTCGAGATCTTATCCGGTGTCTTCGAAGGACGTACCACCGGTACTCCGATCTCCCTTGTCGTTTACAACCAGAACCAGAAGTCGAAGGACTACAGTGAGATCGCATCCTACTACCGTCCGGGACATGCAGACTATACCTTCGACTGTAAGTACGGCTTCCGGGATTACCGCGGCGGCGGACGTTCCTCCGGACGTGAGACCATCGGCCGTGTTGCTGCCGGTGCGGTGGCAGCTAAGATCTTATCCCAGCTTGGGATCACATTGTTATCTTATACGAAGTCAATCGGACCGGTAAGTATTCAGGCAGATGCGTTTGATTCTGCACAGATCAACGAGAACGCACTTTATATGCCAGATCAAGAAGCTGCCGGGAAGGCTGCTTCCTATTTAGAGCAGTGCATGGAAGATCAGAACTCCTCCGGCGGTGTCGTAGAATGTATCATCTCCGGCATGATGCCGGGCATCGGTGATCCGGTCTTTGAAAAATTAAATGCCAACCTTGCAAAGGCAGTCTGCTCGATCGGTGCAGTTAAGGGCTTTGAAATCGGTGATGGCTTTGCTGTCTCTTCCGCAACCGGTCTGACCAACAACGATGCCTTTTATACCGATACCGATGGTCAGGTAAAAAAACAGACGAACCATGCAGGCGGAATTCTCGGCGGCATGAGCGACGGAAGCCCGATCGTACTGCGTGCAGCGATCAAGCCAACTCCTTCGATCGCATCTACCCAGCATACGATCAACCGGGATGGTGAAAATATCGACATCAGTATCCACGGCAGACACGATCCGATCATCGTGCCACGCGCCGTTGTCGTGGTCGAATCCATGGCAGCGATCACTGTTTTAGATGCACTGCTTGTCAACATGACAGCCAGACTCGATAAGATCAAGGAATTCTACAATCGTTAATGCATATGAGAACTTTCCTATACAGATTAGGGTGTCAAAAGATGCTTTATAAAAATCGAAAGGGCAAAATGCACAAAATATGTAAAGCAAACTTTTATTTGCGGTTTTAGCTGCGAGTGAAATCCACTGCTTACGAAAACCACAA
>CACZPJ010000145.1 GCA_902782995.1 uncultured Lachnospiraceae bacterium
GCACACAATGGTATCAATGTCTCACTCCTCTATCACAGTGACCGGATCGCTCAGGGCTTACACCTGATTCCCTCTCATCTGCATCTCAAAGATGTCTGTTCTATGAAGCTGCATGCAGATTCACTCTATAGCTGCAATATTTAATTATCTGAAACTGATTCTTATCTTATTATAAAGTTTTTGAAATTGCAAGACCGGATTGTATGTTATTTTCTTTTCTTCTCTAAATAGAACTCACATAAACTTTATCTTTGCAATCATCTGTAACTGTATTACGACCGGTAATCTGCATTGATATCAATGTATTCATGTGTAAGATCGCAGCCCCAGGCTGTTGCTGTTTCATTTCCCATATGCATATCTATGATCGCAGTCACTTCCTCCTGATCCAGAATCTGTGTTGCTTTTTCCTCTGAATAATCTGTCGCAATACCTGCATTTACGAGTGCAAGCTCTCCAGACTTACTTTTGATTGACAAATCCACAATCTCCGGATCAAATTCCACACCAGAATACCCCATTGCACATAAAATCCTGCCCCAGTTTGCATCATTCCCACAAACTGCAGTTTTTACGAGATTGGATGTAATGACAGATTTTGCAATTGTAATCGCATGTTCCTTTGTATCTGCACCATTGCAGATTACCTCTAAGAGCTTATGTGCTCCCTCTCCATCACCTGCCATCATCTTTGCCAGATGCGTTGTAACTTCATTCAGTGCCTCACAAAATGCTTCATACTCTAATCCTTCGGTCTGAATCTTTTCATTGCCCGCAAGACCATTTGCCATTACGATATAAGTATCATTCGTAGACGTATCACGATCTACGGAAATCATATTGAAGGTCTTTTTGACATCTGCCGAAAGTGCTTTCTGCAGCATTTCTTTTGAAATCGCACAATCCGTTGTTACGCAGCATAGCATTGTTGCCATATTCGGATGAATCATTCCCGACCCTTTTGTCATTCCTCCGATATGGACTGTTTTCCCTCCAATCACAGTCTCTACAGCATATTCCTTTGGAATTGTATCGGTTGTCATGATCGCAACTGCTGCTGCATGCGCAGAAGCTGGCTCTTCTGACAGTTTCTTACATAATTCCACTGTTCCAACAGAGATTGCATCTACCGGAAGCTGATATCCGATCACACCGGTTGATGCGGTAAGGATATCCTCCGGCTCTACCCTCATCTGATCTGCAACACCTTTTGCCATCAGCCGGTTGCTTTCAATCCCCTGTACACCGGAGCAGGCATTTGCGATTCCACTGTTTAATACCATTCCATGAACTGTCTTCTTCTTTCTTACCAGCTCAATGTCCCATTTTACAGGTGCTGCTTTTACCACATTTGTTGTAAATACACCGGCAAATTCTGCTGCCTTTTCGGTATATACGAGTGCCATATCATCCTTTGTACTTCCGCTTTTTATTCCTGCATGTGTGGCTGCTGCGCTAAATCCTGCTGCGGCTGTCACGCCTCCCTCAATCTTATTCATATTCTATTCCTCTTTTCTAATTTTTATTGTTTACTTATTTTGCATCTGTCTCTTTGTGTAGCTGATGCAGCCACTTTCCGGATTGGAATCGGATGATGCCCAGTGGAAGCTTATATATCTCAAGTACGATATATGCACAATAGATCACCACAACATTGCAATGCATTACCAGTCCGGTAATAATGGTAAATGGCATTCCAACCAGCCAGATGCTTCCCATATCCATCAGGGTCAGATATGCTACATCTCCACCGCTTCGGAATATTCCCTCTACATTGATACTATTGCATACATTCATCACAATATAAATACTTAAAACAACCATACACTGTGCCACATACTCGCCTACCTTCGTACCCTCGATCGAATATAACCGCAGCATCGGCCCGATCAATAAATAGACAGCACAGCTTGAAATCACTCCTACGAGAAAAGCAGTCAGGTGAAACTTTTTACAATAACGCTGCACTTTATCAAGATCTCCATGTCCGATTTCATTGCCAATGATAATAGAACTTGCTCCGCAGAATCCTCCGGAGGCAATCTTCGCCAGCATCTGGATTGTCTGCATGATACTCATAGCTGCAAGGGCATCGGTACCTGCACGTCCATAGATGATAAAATAGATTGTCGTTCCGAGTGACCACATCATCTCATTGCCCACAAGCGGAAGTGCCTTTTTTATAAATGCCGCTACGTAAGTCATATTATAGGAAAACAATTGCCGTGGATTCTGGAAAATGACATTTTTCGATAATATGATATAGCCAACAAGAACCACGATTGCAATCAGACGACAGAAAACTGTTCCAAGTGCTGCACCAACCACACCCATTTTCGGAAATCCCAGCTTACCATAAATCAAGATATAGTTTACAAAACAGTTGATCAGTACCGAAATGATCGTATTGATCATGGTCACCCGGACCTTATTCATACTTCGAAGCATATATTCCAGTGGAAATATAATACTCATCATAAAATATGCTGCCACTACTGCCCGCATATATTTTACCGCATGCGATACAACAAGTGGATCATTATTAAAAATAGAGATAAGCTGCGTTGGAAACAACAGCACCAGCAGTGAGAATATACTTCCAATCGTCACTGTAATCGTCATCAGGACACCCAACATCTTCTGAAAACTTTTATAATCTTTTGATCCCCAGTACTGTGCCATAAACATTGCACAACCACTACAACTTCCATACAAAAAAGCATTGTACAGACTAAGCAGCTTATTGGATGCACCAATTGCTGCGATAGCTTCTGTTCCAAGAGAACTGACCATGATCTGATCGATAAAATTAATACTCTGTGTAAAGATAGACTGTACTAGTAATGGTAATACGGTCACAGCCAGAAGCTTTAGGAATTCTCTGTTTTCTGATTTTTGTTTACAACATACTGCTACCTGCATTCTTTTACCTCGCATTCTATTTTATTTTCCCTTACTGTAATCCTTTGTGTATCGCAAAAGTCAAGGCAAAATTTTTATCTTACCGGAACCTGTAATTCAAGCATTGTTTCTTCAAAATTACTTGTAACCGTAATGTCAATCTCATAAATCTGTAAAAACGGACCATTCTGTATCAGATGATTTTTCTTCATATAGTCTGCCACCTGTGTGATCGCATCTGCTTTTCTTCCAAACCTTCCATTGTAATAGATGGATAAATATCTTCCACCCTGAATTTCCATAAAATACTTCGAGTTCTTATATTTCCTATCACACAAAATGAATGGCGCAACCTGAAAATCATCTTGAATCTCATCAATGCCAGCGTTAGAATATGCACCCACACGATTACTTGCCAATACTGGAGCAACCTCATTCATGCTGCTTTCCAGTTCAGTAATTTTATATGAAAGAGCCTGTGTAGAAGGTCTGATCTCCTCTGTTGCTATGATATAACGCTTTTCGAGCTGTTTTTCTTCCACCAGCATCTGCCTTGGCTTTTTTTCCATCTCACGCATAAAACAGATCTTCTCTGCTATGATCTTCTCAAGCGCATTTTTCTGCTGTATCTCTTTGATCAGGAGCTCATGCCTGTGTTCTAAGATTTCCAATGACTTATGTACCGTACGTTCTTCAAAATAGTCCTTAATCTCTTCTAATTGCATGCCAAGCTGCCGCAATTCCTTAATCGTCCCTAATGTCTCATACTGTGTGATCGAATAATACCGGTACCCACTTGATGGGTCTTTATAGACCGGCTTAAAGAGACCTATTCTGTCATAATGACGCAATGTTTCTGTCGTTACTTTCCTCAACTTTGCCATCTCTGATATCGATAATAATTCCCCTCTGTTCTCCATACATCACTCACCCTTTTCTTTAAAACAGAGAAGGAAGCATTATTCCAATGCTTCCTTGCCCTCACTTCCTGTACGTACCTTAATTACATTTGATACATCATATATAAATATTTTTCCATCTCCGATGCGCCCCGTATAAATCGTTTTCTTAATTGTATCTACCAATAGTGCAAGTGGCACCGTACTAATCACTATCTCAACTTTTAACTTCGGCAACAGATGTGTCTCTAATTCAGCACCACGGTAATATTCCATATTACCTTTCTGGATGCCACATCCCACAACATTTGTGACTGTCATACCGGTAATATCGATCTTATCAAGTGCTTTCATCAGAGCCTCAAGCCGGTTCTGATTCATCACAACTACGACCTTTCTTATTTTACCATCTGCTTTCTTATACTTCTCTGGCATCGATTCCTCATCATAATCTGCAAGATCGATCTGCTCCACAAGTGTTACCGGGGATGGTAACGAACTGTAATCCGTTGGTAAGCCGGCAATATAGCCACCCTTGATTCCATGCTCCGAATCATCCAGTCCCCTGATCTCATCCTCTTCACTGACGCGAAGTCCGATTGTTTTCTTAAGAAGGGTAAATACGATTGTCATTGTTACTGCGACCCAGGCAAATACAACAAAAACACCTAGAATCTGTACTCCGAAAAATTCAAATCTTCCGGTATATAAAAATCCCGACTTCGTTGAAAATACTCCCAGTAAGATCGTTCCGATCGCACCGCTGACTCCATGCGCACTGATCGCACCAACCGGATCATCTACCTTAAGCTTTGTATCGATAAATTCAACTGCAAATACCACCACAAAGCCTGCGACTGCTCCGATACAGACCGCTCCAAGTGTACTTACCTCATCACATCCTGCAGTAATTGCTACCAGACCAGCAAGTGCACCATTAAATGTCATGGTGATATCCGGCTTACCATACCGCTTCCAGGTTACAAAGAGTGCCACAACACATGCCACTGCCGCACTTAATGTAGTATTTAGAACAATGTTACTTACCGTTACAATAACCTCATCGGTACTAAGTGACAAGGTAGAACCTGCATTAAATCCATACCAGCCAATCCATAACAAAAAGATTCCAAGTACTCCAATTGACATACTCTGTCCTGGTATTGCCTTTGATTTTCCATCCTTTGTATACTTTCCGGTACGTGGTCCTAATATTTTTGCTCCAACCAGGGCCGCTGTTCCACCAACCAGATGAACTGCCGTAGAACCAGCCAGATCATGAAATCCCATCTGGTGTAAAAAACCACCTTCGTTCCAGATCCAGTGCCCTGATATCGGATATATCAAAGCACTGATGATCACAGAATAGATAAAATATGATTTGAACTTTGTTCTTTCTGCCATTGCCCCTGAGACGATCGTTGCCGATGTTGCACAAAACATCATCTGAAATACAATGTATGCCGCTCCCGGATAAGTATCTGCATAATTTCCCCGTGAAAAAATATCAAGCTTTCCAATCACTCCACCCAGCGAAGTATTATGCATAATACCAAATCCGATCACCCAGAATGCCAGTGAACCGGCAACAAAATCTATCAGGTTTTTCATGGCAATATTGCCGGCATTCTTCGAACGCGTGAACCCTGTTTCGAGCATTGTAAACCCTGCCTGCATCATGAATATCAGTACGATTGCAAACATAATCCATAAAGTATTGATTGCAGAATACATACAACGCCTCCTTAACTTTCATTATTTTTTCAAATGAACGTTTGCTACAGTAAAGTTCCAGAAGAAGTTTGGACCTTCTTCGTATTCAAATTTGTCATTGATGATATAGTTACTCTTGTACTCATACATTGGTACATATGGGCAATCCTCAACTGCGATCTTCATCGCTTCTAACATCTCTTTGCTTCTTATGGAATCATCGGTTTCAATATAAGACTGAGATAACAGTTCATCAAAGTCTGCATTTACCCAGGCTGCCTTATTTGCACCACCCTGATAGTTGCTTCCTCCATAGAGACAATTCTTCATATAACCGGTAGGATCCAGCCAGTCAGACGTCCATCCGGTAGCAAGCATATCATATACTCTCTTTCCATCATCATCGGTTGTGTAACCATAGGAGACTGAGAACTGGTCTGCCTGCTGCATCTCGATGATGTTCATGGTAATCGGAAGACCGGATTCCTTAATCATTGACTGGATTGCTTCTGCACCTGCCTTATAAGTTGGTACTGTATAGTAATTAAACTCAAATCCATCCGGATACTTTGATGCTGCAAGCGCTTCCTTTGCCTTATCAAAATCCTGCTGGTACGATTCTAAGCTGTCATTTGCCTCATTCCATGCATCCTCATCCAGATAGAACATGGTTCTTGGTAAAATAAATGCCCCCTGTGTTGTTGCATACTTACCACCAATCAGGTCTGTGTAGGCCTTTTTGTCGATACAATATGCAACTGCCTTTCTTGCATTGACATCATCAAAAGGCTCTTTTTCACAGTTAAAAGCAAGGAATATACTGTCAGTTGCATCATAGGTTGAAATCGTCATATTCTTTGCATTTTCATAAGTTGGAAGTGTCTCCGAAGACATGTTTCTTGCATAATCAATCTGTCCACTCTGGGCTGCTAATGCTCTTGAAGTATCATCTGCAATTACCTCATAAACAACTTTGTCCACATCAAGTGTATCCGGATCGCCCCAGTAGTATGGATTCTTAACTGTTACAATTTCTGCACCAGATTCCCAGCTTTTTAACATATACGGACCGGTACCAACACAGGATCCTGATAACTGTCCATAGTTTTCGCCTTCGTCTTCTACAACTTTCTTATCCACAATCGAACACGGAGATGTTGCAGGAACATATTTCCAGGTTGCATCCGGCTGTTTTAAATGTACCGTTAATTCATAGGTATCCTCATTTACTTCAAAACTATCTACATTTTCAAACAGATAACTCATAGAATATGCTTCATCCGTAACTCGATTCATGGAATACAATACATCCTCCATTGTCATGTCATCACCATTTGAAAACTTAACACCCTGGCGGATCTTATATACATATGTAGTATCATCTACCTGCTCCCAGCTTTCAGCCAGTGCCGGTTCCAGATCGGAACCCTCCATGCTGAAGTTTAATAAGGTATCATAGCAATCATATCCAATCAGGGTACAGGCCGTTGAATTGAAGTCCTTTGGATCCATTGATGGTGGCTCAGCCGGATATCCAATTGTGAAGGTAACTTCATCCCCTGAATCCTGACCTGCTGATTCTGTTCCAGATCCGGTATTTGTTGCAGAGCCGGATGAACTTGAACTACAACCTGTAAGCAGCGACGCTGCTGTTACAAATGTTAATCCCAAAGATAATAAGCGTTTTTTCATAATTTTTTCTCCTTTTCTATATATTTTTCTGTCCAATTGGATAGTGACATGCAACATAATGCCCTCCACCAACGTGTTTCAGTTTTGGTGTCCGTTCACTGCACAGACCTTCTTTAAATCTTGGACAACGATTCGCAAAGCGGCAGCCCTCTTTCACATTAATTGCATTTGGAACCTCTCCTTCTAACAGAATCCGTTCCTTCTCCTCAAGCGGGTGTTCCTTCGGCTTGGCGGAAATCAATGCCTGCGTATATGGATGCATGACATTTTTATACACATCCTCTGTGGAACCCATCTCAACGATAACGCCAAGATATACAACCGCTACTTTATCACAGACATGTCTTACTACCGTAAGATCATGTGAGATAAACAAAATTGTCTGACCCTTATCTTTTTTCAGGTTAATCATCAGATTTAATATCTGTGCCTGTACTGATACATCCAGTGCAGAAACTGGTTCATCTGCTACGATAAATTCAGGCTGAACCAGCAATGCCCTTGCTATCGCAAGCCGTTGCAACTGACCTCCGCTCAATTCCTTCGGAAGTCTGGTCAGCACATCATCTGTCAGGTTAATGTATGCTACCAATTCATGGATTTTCTTATCTATTTCAGCTTTTGGAATCTTATATACTTTTCCTATTTCAGAAAAGCTTGCTCCGATTGTTTTTTTCGGATTAAAAGAAGCTAATGGATTCTGAAAGATCATCTGCATATTCCTGCGATACTGTTTCATCTGTTTTGCAGACAACTCACTGATATTTGTTCCATTGTATAGGATTTCCCCTGAATCTATTTCTAATAGCCTCAGGATACATCTGCCAATCGTTGACTTTCCGGAACCACTTTCTCCGATCACGCCAAATATCTCACCCCGCTCAATCGAAAAGGAAACATGATCGACTGCATGCAGATACTTTGCTCGGGCTTTATCCAGCTTACCTTTATCTACCCGGAAGTATTTTTTGATATCCCTGACTTCAATAATCTTATCTGCCATAGCTATTCCTCCCCTCTTACACGTTTGTAATGATGACAGGCAACGGAGTGTGTTGCATTTAATACAACCGTTTCCGGGAGTGCCCCCTGGCACTCTTCTGTCGCATAATCACAGCGCGGTGCATAGGGACAACCGGTAAATTTCTCATATAAAAGTGGCGGTGCGCCAGATATTGTTTTCATGTATTCGCCCTGATCTCCCTCTTTCGGATTACTCTCTAACAGTGCTTTCGTATAAGGATGGCATGCTTCATCAAAAATTTCTACCACGGTTCCTGTCTCAATCACACGTCCTGCATACATAACAGATACAGAATCACATATTTCTGCAATTACTCCTAAGTCATGTGTGATAAAGATAACCGATGTCTTACTTTCTCTTTGTAAGTCCTTGATCAGCTCTAAGATCTGTGCCTGAATTGTTACGTCAAGGGCTGTCGTTGGTTCATCCGCGATCAGAAGCTTCGGTTCACAGGACAGTGCCATCGCTATCATGACACGTTGCAGCATACCTCCACTCATTTCAAACGGATACTGTTCATACCGCTTTTCTGCCGGCAGGATACCTACCTTTTCAAACATTTCAAGTGCACGCTTTTTCGCATCTGTTTTACTTAAACCAAGTTTTGCACGAAGCTGCTCTGCGATCTGTTCACCAGCCTTCATGATCGGATTTAATGCTGTCATGGAATCCTGAAAGATCATCGCAATATCTTTTCCCTTGATCTCGCGCATCTGCTTCTTATTTAGGGGGACAATATCTACCTCACCCTTTGACGAAAGAAAATCGATGTTTCCGGTATATTCTGTCTTTTCCTCATCATGAAGCTTCATAACCGCTTTGGTCGATACCGATTTTCCACATCCGCTTTCACCTACGATCCCATGGATCTCTCCTTCCTTTACATTCAGATTCACACCCTGTACGGCATAGATGATACCTCTTACTGTCATCAGGTTTACGCATAGATCTTTGATCTCTAATATATTTCCTTCTTTCATATATGTCAGGCTCCTTTCTCTATGCTGCACCTTCGGCAGATTTCAATGTTTCTGATTTTAATAGCTTTTTCCGGTATTTCTTAAAAGTCGGCATCTTTCTCTGTCCCGGATCGATATATGCCTGAATACCATCACTAAATACATTTACCGCAATTGCAGTAATCATAATTGCAAGTGCCGGAGCGATCAAAAGAACCGGATTCAGATATAGCATGGACATTCCATCCTTTAATAAGGTACCCCAGTCAGCCTTCGGTGCCTGGACACCAAGTCCTAAATAACTTAAGGTTGCCATTGCTGTGATTGCTGACCCGATATCCAAAGTAAACTGTGCAATCATTGTTGTCACAATATTGGGGAGTATATGTACAAACATGATCCTTGCATGTGAGTAGCCGAGCGACTTGCATGCTTCTACATATACTGCTGATTTCTCTGTCATGATAAGTGAACGTGCCAGCTTGGCGGTTAATGGTGTATATACGATTCCTAATGCGATGACACCGGAATAGGTTCCCTTTCCAAATGCTGCAACCAGAACAAATGCTAATAATAAGGAAGGAATTGCACAGACAACATCCCATACTCTCATGACAAGATCATCCAGCCTGCCACCGAAGTAACCACATACCATACCGATTGGTACACCTACTATTACTTCAAATGCTACGATTAAAATTGCGTTGAAAATAGATGTCTGCGCTCCACATAGCAATCTGGAAAACAAATCTCGTCCAATCTTATCTGTTCCAAGCAGATGTCCTGCACTGAATGCCCTTGTAAGAGATGCACTATAATCTGTTGCTTCCGGATCATATGGAGCAATTACCTTGGCCAAAAGTGCACTTGCTAAAATAAGGAACAGAATTACACCACTGACAATTACCGGAAGGGTAAAAAATACACCATTATTTGATTTTCTTTTTTTCACATTAGCCTTCATTTCTGTACACCTCCTTACTGCAGTTTTACCCGCGGATCAACCACAACATATAAAACATCAACAATCAGACTCATAATCAGATAAACAATCAGCATAAACATTACAAGGATCTGTACAACCGGATAATTGCCACCTTGTACCGCTGATACCAGAAGTCCTCCAATTCCGGGAAGCGAAAAGATCTGTTCAATCAGAACCGTTCCTCCGATTGCATTTGCAAAGCTCATACCAGCTACTGTAAGTACCGGAATCACCGCATTATGGAATGCGTGTTTATAAGTAATATCCTTATCCGTAAGTCCCTTCGCATTCGCTGTAACAATGTAAGGTGCCTGAAGTTGTGAGACCATGCTGCTTCGGGTTACCCTTCCAAGCAGTGCAAGCTGGTTCAGTGCCATAATAACTGCTGGAACACTGATTCTTTGCAGGAATTCTCCGAAGTTATTATATGTTCCAATAAAGGAATATCCTGGTATAAACTTCGTTAAAATGAGCAGTACCAAGACACTGACCAAAAAGCTTGGAACACTGCAAAAGAAAAGCATAACCAGCGAGATTCCCGTATCTAACGGCTTATTCCGGTGCAGGGCTGAGATTACTCCTAATATAATTGCAAATGTAAGGCCCAAAGCAGAACTGATAAGAACTAACCCCAGCGTTACCGGAATTCTGGAAGATATTAATTCTCCGATATCCTGCCCACTGTCATAATCTTTCCCAAAATCTCCAACTACAACTCCCTTTAACCAGTCAAAATATCGGATCAGTTCCGGCTTATCCAGACCATATTCCTGTGTCACTCTTGCCTTCAGTTCATCTGTTGCCTGCCTCTCACCGATAATGACGGCCGCTTCGTCTGTGCTTGAAAGTCTTAGAAGAAAGAAAATTGCAAACGATACAATAAGAAGTATTGGTATCATTGCTATGATTCTTTTTCCGATATACTTTACATATTCCTTCATGAACATCTCTCCTTCCTTTTTACTTGAACACAAAAAGAGGAATGACTTTTGTCATTCCCCCTTTGGAACAAAAAACGGAGCAGCATCTGCTACTCCGCCTTTGGATTATCTCGATCGATTTGTTGGTTTACATTCTATGCAACTTTTTCTGCCTTGTCAATCTTTTTTTGGGATTACAATGTTTATTATTTTATACATCTTTTTTTATTGACTTTTGTCCTGCGCAAAGATTTATTATTTGTATTTTTTGTATTATTACAACTTATTTTGTATCTATTTTCACCATTTTGAGACGGATCCGGATTGCTATCTCACTCACAGGCTTCCTAATTAAAGTAATAGCCGAAACTGCACAGAATTTTATTTATTTTCATTTTTTTCTTGACTTTTGTGTAGCACAAAGATATAGGGTAATTTTAAAATCACACAAAGAAAAGAGGTAATCATTATGGAACATAAACCACTTGCAAGACCACCAAAGTCACCTGCCTGTACCGGCATTTCTACCTTTATGAGATTGCCACTTGAGAAAACTCTTGAAGATATAGATTTCGCTGTATGCGGTGTACCCTTTGATTCATTAGTAACCTTCCGTCCTGGAACCAGATTTGGTCCGGATGCGATCCGCGATGCCTATGGCGCTAATCTCTATAGTGATGCTTTTGGAATTACCTTATTTGATCATATCAAAGGCGTTGACTACGGAGACGTTGCATGCCAGGCCGGATATATTGATTACGATTTTGCTAATATCCGTCATACCGTAAAAGAAATCGCCTCTGCCGGAGTCATTCCTATTATGATTGGTGGAGATCATGCTATGGCGTATCCGGAGTTGCAGGGTTATAAGGATGCAATCGGAAAAGTTGCAATCCTGCACTTCGACAGTCATTCGGACACCGGATACCATGAAATGCCAAAAGATGCACCGTATAATCATGGAACACCTTTTAAGGATGCGATTGAAGATGATTGTATTATTACTGAGCATTCTGTTCAGATTGGCATGAGAGGTCTTACCTCCGAACTTGCGAAAGATTACTCTTATGCAAGAGAACATGGAATGACAGTTATTCCAGCCTGTGAGCTTCACGAAATCGGTATCAAAGCTGCCGCAAAACGTATCCGGAAAATCATCGGTGATGCACCGGTCTTTGTTACCTTTGATATAGATTTTCTGGATCCGGTATATGCTCCTGGCACCGGCACTCCGGAAGGTGGCGGCTTCTCTACCTGGCAGGCTCTTGAACTGCTCCGCTACAGTCTGATCGGTAAAAACTTCATTGGTTTTGATCTGGTTGAGGTCAATCCACAGTACGATTCTGGTGATAAAACTGCTCAGGCAGGAAATCGTATTGCATGGGAATTTCTAACGCTTCTTGCATGCCGCAAAGCCGGAATTACAAAATATGAAGACTTCGGAGAGTAATTTAATTCCCACACAAAAAGAAAGGACTGATGATTATGGAAAAGAAATTCGATGCAGGCTTTAATACATATAAAAGCCTGCCATATAAAGCAAACTTAGATGAATGTGACTATGTAATCGCCGGAGTAGGCTTCGACTCTGCAACCAGCGGTGCTCCCGGTACCCGTTTTGCACCCAATGCAATCCGTAATGCATATTGGAAAAACATGGGCTACAACCAGAACGTTAAAGTATGGTCTGATTATGCATATGGAACAGATTATGGTGATATTGAAATCAAATCCGGTTATATCCTTCCTACCTTTCATATGATTACATCTGCGCTCAAGGATTTCCTGACACATGGTGTTATCCCGATCATTATCGGTGGTGATCACTCGATCACACTTCCAGAGCTGCGTGCGATTAAGGAATTTTATGGTCCGGTTGCACTGGTTCACTTTGATTCCCATCGTGATGTCCGCTGCTTTGGCACCAAATACGATCATGGTACTCCATTTTCCAGAGCGGCTGAGGAGGGTCTGTTAGATATGGCACACTCCATTCAGATTGGAATGCGTGGCGGCTTCCACAGTAAAGAATATTATGATTTTGGAAAAGATCAGGGAATGAAGGTCATCCACGCTTATGAAATGATGGATATGGGCGCTGATAAGTGTATTGAAGCAATTTTAGAACAGGTTCAGGACAAGCCCTGCTTTATCACATTTGATATTGACTTCTTAGACCCTGCCGCTGCCCCAGGCACAGGTACACCTGTTCCTGGTGGTCCGGAGACCACGCTTGCACGAAAGATTATCCGTGAAATCGGTACACGCCTTGATGTCAAGGGATTTGATCTTGTTGAAGTTGCTCCGGATATTGACAGTGGTGGATTAACTGTACAGGCTGCAGATGGCATTTTAGTCGACATGATTGCAACTATCGCCAAACGGAAGGAACTTGGTATTTTAAAAAGAGGATCCGGTATCCCGCTCTGTCCTGACACAGAAGCAAAGACAGCCGAATTTGAAGCGGCAAATCTTGCCGATCCGGAAAACAAACCTGCTTTTGGAAGTGCTGGTATCCATACTTTTATGGGGCTGCTGGAAAGCAAGGATATCAAGGATGCTGATGCTGTTTTATATGGTATGCCATATGACTGTGCTACCAGCAATCGTCCTGGTACACGTTTTGCTCCTCGAGCAATCCGCAAGCACTGGGGGTTCTCCAATTACAGCATTGAGTTCCAGTTTAATCAGAAGGAAAACTTTAAGGCTGTAGATTATGGTGACTTTGCCGTTCCATATCAGAACTGTCACGATACCATGATAAAAGTAACCGATCAGTTACGGGATATTCTGAACAATACGGACGCTGTTACAATCGGTGTCGGCGGTGACCATGCACTAACCTTTGGTGAACTTCGTGCCATGAAGGAAAAATACGGACCTATGGCGTTTATCCATTTTGATTCCCATACCGATACCTGGGAAACGCTTGATGAAGATGGGAACTGTGAAATCAATCATGGTACACCATTCCGGATGGCAATCTATAATGGTAGTCTTGATGCCACACATGGCATACAGGTTGGTTTAAGATCCGGTGCCGAGCACGACCACGATTTTGCTATGAGCCATGGCATGAAGATCATCAAGGCTCATGAGCTTCATAAGATCGGTATCGAAGAAACTGCAAAACGTATTCGGGAAGCGGTTGGCGACAAGCCTGTTTTTGTAACCTTTGACATTGATTTTGTTGATCCGGCCTATGCGCCGGGAACTGGTACTCCGATCATCGGCGGATTTTCCACCGCAGAGACATTAAAGTTATTGCGACTTGCGCTTCCAGGCTTAAATATCAAAGGCTTTGATCTGGTAGAGGTTGCCCCGCAGTATGATACCGGCAATATTACTTCTTTGGCAGGTGCTGCGATCATATCTGAGTTTTTGACCATTGCATCCTACAACAAGAACATTGCAAATAAATAAATATATATGAAATATGTCATTCAAAGAGGAAGACGATACCGTCTTCCTCTTTTGTTAAGGAGGTAAGAATTATGGATGAGAACAAAACCCCAAAATACAAGCCAAAAATGTGGTTTGATGAAGAACGTCCGGAAGGTTATGAATATACCCCCGGCACATTTTCCCGATTGCCTTATATTAAGACACTCGAAAATGTTGATTTCGTTGTAGCCGGTATCCCTTTTGATACACTGACAAGCAACCGGCCAGGTACACGTTTCGGTCCACAGGCAATCCGTGAAGCGTATGGTGGTGTTGCTTATGAAGGAATCGGTATTGAAGCCTTTGATTATCTTTCCGGTGTCGATTATGGTGATTTTAAAGTAATCAACGGCGATACTTCCCGCAGCTTTCAGACTATTACAGAAGAAATGTCTAAGATCTTAAAAGCCGGTGTGGTACCTGTTATTCTTGGCGGTGATCACGCCATTACCTATCCGGAATTACTGGCATACCGTGATGTATATGGTCCGGTATCCCTGATTCACTTTGATTCACACACCGATACATGGGGTGGAGAAGAATCCTTAGACTTTCCGACACACGGAAATCCGTTTCGAAATGCGATTCTTACTGATTGCCTAGACTGTGAGCACTCTATCCAGGTTGGTATGCGCGGAATGATGAAAAATGAACATGATTATGATTTTGCAAGAGAACATCATCTAGAACAGATCTTTGCAACCGACCTTCATAAAATGGGAATTTATGAAGCAGCCCAAAAAATCCGCGAAAAAGTAGGTACTAATAAAGTAGTAGTTACTTTTGATATTGACTTTGTGGATCCGGCCTATGCACCAGGGACCGGTACTCCTGTTCCCGGTGGTTTTACCTCCCATGAAACACTGGAATTAGTACGCTCTGCACTGGTAGGGCTCAATATCGTAGGCTTTGATCTCGTTGAAGTCGCCCCGAATTATGATCCAATGGAGAATACCCAGCTTCTTGCAAATAAAATTGTGTGCGAATTCATCAATGTTTTAGCTGCCAACAAAGCCGGCCGCACCCACTATGAACATTTTGGCAGGTAAGCAAAGAGAAGATATAGGATTTATGTCTGTGCGCACTTGACACAAATCTGATAAATATAAAAATGTGCGCAGAAATGAGGGTTAATATGTGGAATGAATCTATCCCGGAATCCGTAAAAAAAATGTTGGGTGAAAAAAGCACCAACCTTGATATAAAAGCATATGGCGGACTTCCTTTAAAAGAAACCTTTGAGCATGAAGACTTCTGTATCTTAGGTGTACCTTATGATACCAGTACAACTCGACGTGCCGGTACACGCTTTGGTCCTAGATCGATCCGTAAACAGTCCTATAACTTTACAACTGATACCGGTGTCTGCTTCTATAGTCAGGATGCCGATCATCTTGTTAACAACTTAAAAGGAATGGATATCGGAGATGTAAAACTCCGGAGTGGCTATACGGAGGTTTCTCTCCAGTTAATCTACCAGAATGTAAAAAACATACTAGATCATGCAACTGTACCAATCGTACTTGGCGGTGATCATATTATTACTTATCCGGAACTTCGTGCATATTCCGAGGCATACAACCGACCTATTGCCATGATCCACTTCGATTCACACAACGATACCACCGAGCAGTCCGCTGACCGCTTCTACAATCACGGTACTCCATTCCGGCGCGCTTTCGAAGATGGTTTTCTGGATACCGCACATTCGATTCAGATTGGTATCCGCGGATATATGGACAAGCACCGGCTTGCATTTGCCAATGAGCATGGCATGAAGGTTATCACAGCCAGAGAGTTACATAAAATGAGTATTGAAGAATGTGCTGCACAGATCCGCACACAGGTTGGGGATGCTCCGGTTATCGTGACTTTCGATGTGGACTTTCTTGATCCAATCTATGCTCCCGGAACCGGAACGCCGGTTGCTGGAGGTTTTTCTTCTTATGAAGCCTATGAGATCATCCGTCAGGCTCTTCCAGGGCTTGATGTTAAGGGTTTTGATATCGTGGAAGTGACCGAAGACTATGATCCAGCTGAACTGACTGCACTGTTTGCATCACATCTTGTTATGCAGTATTTAGTTGTATTATCCAAAAACAAAGCAGATAAGGAGGTAAAATAATATGTTAGAAAAATTACCAGAAACAAATATTCGGGACAGATTTAATCCTCCAAATACTTTAGAAAGCTTTTTACACTTAGATTATTGTGAAGATCTTACTGGCGTTGATATTGCACTTGCCGGTGTTCCATTTGATCTTGCAACCAGCAACCGTCCTGGAACTAAACTTGGTCCGAAATATCTTAGAAGTAAGGTATACAAAGGAGTTCAGGTTGATGAAGTTCTTGACTTTGTTATTGGAGATAAGCTTAGAATTGTAGATACCGGCGATTTTAAACTGATGGGCGGCTATCTGCTGGATAATTTTTCTCTTATTACCGAACAGATGAAAAAAATCCTGGATGCAGGAGCAACACCAGTTATTGTCGGTGGTGATCACTCCATCACCTTTCCGGAATTAGCAGCTTATTATCAGGTCTATGGACCTATGGCACTCATCCACTTTGATTCCCACTTAGATACCGGCATGTATCAGTTGAGTCCGACAAAAGAGATCTATACACATGGGAATCCATTTAGTAATGCCATGAGAAAAGGTTATCTTGATGGAAATCATACGATTCAGATTGGTATCCGTACCGGCTCCCCATCCAGAGATGATGAATTTACCAAAGTCTACGGCAGAGAAATCTTATCTGCAAGAGAATTACATGCTATCTCTTATGAAGAAGCTGCCAAACGAATCCGTGATAAGGTCGGAAACATGCCAACGCTTGTAACCTTTGATATTGATTTCCTTGATCCTGCCTATGCACCAGGCACCGGAACTCCTGTTACTGGTGGGTTCTCCTGTTATGATGCAATGATGATCTTAGAAACTGCACTGCCAGGTCTGAACATTGTAGGGGCAGATCTTGTAGAAGTAGAACCATTTTTTGATCCATGTGAAATTACAGCTATATCCGCTAATCACATATTGGCAAAATTAGTCAGTTGTATCGCATATAACAAATTAAACAATCAGGGTGCAAAACAATAAGCGAAAAGCAGGATAACCGGCTGCATGTTCATCCTTTTGCGGCCTGTTATCCTGCTTTCTTTTTATCTTATCCTTTATTTTTTAATCTCCATACGAACCAGTGCCTTACGAAGTGCAAACTCGGCTCTCGCTAAGTCGATGTCCTTCGTCTTTGCTGCCAAACGTTCCTTCGCACGTGCGGCTGCGGCTTCGGCACGCTGCTCGTCGATCTCATCCGGCCATTCTGCAATCTCTGCTAATAAGGTGACCTTATCCGGCAGAATCTCTGCAAAACCGGCGTGAACGGCTGCGGTCTTTAAGCCCTCATCCCCGGTGATCGTTACGATACCCGGAACGAGAACAGTCGTCAGTGGGATATGGTTCTTGTAGACACCGATCTCACCATCCGCTGTATTAAATTCGATCATCGCTGCCTTACCGGTATAGAAAATACGGTCCGGCGTAATGATCTCAATATCAAATACTCTGTTTTCCTCTGCCATATTCATCCCCCATTACTGCATGCGGGCACGTACTTCATCAATACTGCCGGCATTCAGGAAGTAACTTTCCGGTACATCATCATGCTTTCCTTCGAGAATCTCACGGAAGCCGCGGATCGTCTCAGCGATCGGAACATACTTACCTTCCAGACCGGTAAACTGTCCTGCTACGAAGAATGGCTGTGACAGGAATCTCTGAACCTTTCTTGCTCTTGATACGACTAACTTATCGTCCTCGGATAACTCGTCCATACCAAGGATAGCGATAATATCCTGTAATTCCTTATACTTCTGAAGGATCTCCTGTACACCACGGGCTACTTCAAAGTGCTCCTGACCTACGATACGCGGGTCAAGGATTCTGGAGGTAGAACCTAACGGATCTACTGCCGGGTAAATACCAAGCTCTGCAATGGAACGCTCCAATACAGTGGTTGCATCCAGATGGGCGAATGTAGTAGCCGGAGCCGGGTCTGTTAAGTCATCGGCCGGTACATATACTGCCTGTACGGATGTAATAGAACCATTCTTGGTTGAGGTGATTCGCTCCTGTAATGCACCCATCTCTGTCTGAAGTGTCGGCTGGTAACCAACGGCAGATGGCATACGTCCAAGAAGTGCAGATACCTCAGAACCTGCCTGTGTAAAACGGAAGATATTGTCAATGAATAACAATACATCCTTTCCACCCTTATCACGGAAGTACTCTGCCATTGTAAGTCCGGTCAGACCTACACGCATACGTGCTCCAGGTGGCTCGTTCATCTGTCCGAATACCATTGTTGTCTTATCGATAACGCCGGATTCTTTCATTTCATAGTAAAGGTCATTTCCTTCACGGGTACGCTCACCTACACCGGTGAATACGGAATATCCACCATGCTCGGTTGCGATATTGTGGATTAGCTCCTGGATCAGTACCGTCTTACCTACACCGGCACCACCGAACAGACCGATCTTTCCACCCTTCTGATATGGGCAGAGAAGATCAACGACCTTGATTCCTGTCTCTAACATCTCTGTGGATGTTGCCTGTTCTTCAAAAGCCGGAGCTTTTCTGTGAATTGGCATATATTCAACATCCTTCGGTACTTCGACATCATCGATCGGCTCACCTAAAACATTGAACATTCTGCCCAGTGTGTTCTCACCTACCGGTACGCGGATCGCAGAACCTGTTGCTTCTGCCTCCATTCCACGGACTAATCCGTCCGTAGGACCCATGGCGATACAACGCACTGTATCATCACCCAGATGCTGGGATACTTCGACAACTAACTTTCCTCCGTCTTTCAGTGGAACGTTGATTGCTTCATTTATTTCCGGAAGCTTTCCTTCGGAAAACTTGATATCCAGTACCGCACCAATAATCTGAGTGATTTTGCCTGTATTCGTTTCTGCCATCTTTTCTATCACTCCTTTTCGTTATGATATTGCATTTGCGCCTGCAATAATCTCTGTCAGTTCCTGTGTAATCGAGCCCTGACGTGCTCTGTTGTATTTGAGTGTCAGATCACTGATCATTTCCTCTGCATTGCTCGTTGCAGAATCCATTGCCTGCATTCTGGCTCCGTTCTCACTGGCAACAGATTCTACCAGTGCTCCATAGCACAGACTCGTTACATACTTTGGAATGATCATGTCAAGTGCTTCTTCCTCATTCGGTTCGTAGTTCATCAGAATGTTGGATTCTGACTGATCTGTCTCTACTTCACCGAGATCTACCGGGAGAAGCCGGATCATCTTCGGCTCATGCACTACCGTATTTTTAAAGTGTGTATATGCCAGATAAATCTCTCCAATCTCTCCGGACGTATACGCATCCAGCACCTCCTTACAGATTGCGGATGCATCTGCATAGGTCGGTGCTTCGATTACTTCGGACTCATCCTTCATAATCTGATATCCACGCCGTTCGAGTGCTTCGGTTCCCTTGTGACCGATCGAATAGATCAGGGTATCTTCCTTTGGAAGGTCACTTCCGGTAACCAGCTTTACCATATTGGAATTGTATCCACCGGCAAGTCCACGGTTCGAGGTAATGAGTATCACTGCCTTTTTCTTGGAATCACTTCCCGTCAGATACGGATGGTTGATCCCGCCGGAACGTGCCAGCATCGAACTAACTGTCTTATACATGTAATTAAAATACGGATTCGTTTCCTCCGCACGGCTTTTCGCCTTTTGCAGTTTTACGGTAGAAACAAGCTTCATGGCTTTTGTGATCTGCTGCGTACTCTGGATACTGCCTTTACGTCTCTTTATGTCTCTCATTGAGGCCATATCATTTCACCGCCTTTTTATAAACTTGTTTTACTTCATAAAACTTGCTTTCTTTTCCTCGATTGCCTGGATCAGCTTCTTCTCGTTTTCTTCCTCTAACTGCTTGGTCTCACGGATCGATGTTAAGATCTCCGGATACTTGGTATCAATGTACTCAAACAGTTCATCCTGGAACTGTAAAACGTTCTCTACCGGGATGTCGAGAAGATACTTCTTGGTCGCTGCATAGATGATCACAACCTGTTTTTCAACCGGCATCGGCTGATACTGTGGCTGCTTTAAGATCTCACGGATTCTTTCACCCTGTGCTAACTTCTCGGTTGTATCTGCGTCTAATTCAGAACCAAACTGTGAGAAGGCAGCCAGCTCACGGTACTGTGCCAGCTCTACTCGGATCGGTGCTGAAATCTTCTTGATCGCCTTGATCTGTGCAGATCCACCTACTCGCGATACAGAAAGACCTGCGTTGATAGCCGGACGGAAACCTGCATTGAACATATCTGTCTCCAGATAGATCTGACCATCGGTAATGGAAATTACATTCGTAGGAATGTATGCAGATACGTCACCTGCCTGTGTCTCGATAATCGGAAGTGCGGTTAAGGAACCTCCGCCTAACTTGTCGGAAAGTCTTGCTGCACGCTCTAACAGTCTGGAATGCAGATAGAATACATCACCCGGATAAGCCTCACGTCCTGGTGGTCTCTTAAGAAGCAGGGAAAGTGTACGGTATGCAGTTGCATGCTTGCTTAAGTCATCATAAACAATCAGTACATCCTCTCCGTTCTCCATCCATTCCTCACCAATCGCACATCCTGCATATGGTGCAATATACTGTAATGGTGCAAGCTCGCTGGCTGTTGATACAACAACGGTTGTATATGCCATTGCACCGAACTCTTCTAATGTCTTAACCAGGGATGCTACGGTAGAAGCCTTCTGACCGATTGCAACGTAAATACATTTTACGTTCTGTCCCTTCTGGTTGATGATCGTATCGATCGCGATTGCAGTCTTACCTGTCTGCTTATCACCGATGATCAGCTCACGCTGTCCACGTCCGATCGGCACCATGGAATCAATCGCCTTGATACCTGTCTGTAATGGTGTATCTACGGACTTTCTGGAAATAACACCGGATGCTACTCGCTCGATCTGACGGTACTTGTCTGTTTCGATCGGGCCCTTGCCATCGATTGGCTGTCCCAATGCGTTTACAACTCGTCCCAATAAAGCATCTCCGACCGGAACCTCTACTACTCGTCCGGTAGTCTTAACGATATCTCCCTCGTTGATATTGCGCTGGTCACCTAATAATACGGCACCTACGTTATCTTCCTCAAGGTTCAATACCATTCCATATACTTCACCAGGAAACTCTAAAAGTTCACCCTGCATTGCATTCTCAAGACCATGAATACGCGCAATTCCGTCGGCAACCTGGATAACGGTACCAACATCTGATACTTCTAACTGCGCTGCATATCTCTTAATCTGCTCCTTGATGACTGAACTTATCTCTTCTGGTTTCAAATTCATGAAGCGCATTCACCCACTTTCAACTGTAATTTGGATAATTCACTGGAGAGCTTATTCAGCTTCGTACGGATACTACTGTCTACCACACGGTCTCCAATACGGATTACCAGTCCGCCTATCAGTGCAGAATCTGTTTTGTAGTGCATCTCAAACTCTGCATACTTTGTTGTTTCTAACAGCTTTTTCTCGATGTCCTGCTTCTGCTTCTCTGTTAAATCCAATGCAGAAGTTACATAAGCTGTTCCGATGTGCTTATATTCCTTCACGGTGGAAATGAAATATTCAAACACATGGTTCATCTCACCAAAATGATCCTTCTGTACCACTAACCGCATCAGTCCGACGATCTCGTCTGACACTCTGTGTAAAAAGATCTCCTCGATGATCTTCATCTTCTCTTCTTTTACGATCTTCGGATGCGTCATCAGCTTCGACAAGTCACTGTTATCTTCTAAGATAGCAAGAACCTCTCTTGCTTCTTCTAATAAGGCATCTACTTTATCTTCCTCGACCGCTACCTCAAATAACGCATCACCGTATGTCTTTGATACTAGCTTAGCCATGCCTCATCACCTATTTCTTTCAATGTCTCATCTACTAACTGGTCCTGAATCGTTGTATCAATAGAGGCCGCAACTACCTTGCCTGCCATCAGGGATGCCACCTGGATCATCTCCTGCTTGATGTCATCCATTGCACGCTTCTTCTCTAACTCGGCTTCTTCCTCAGCACGCTTTCTGATACGTGCTGCCTCTTCCTTCGCCTCATCGATAATACGTGCTTCGTTTTTCAATGCTTTCTGGCGGGCTTCACTCAGAATAACCTCTGCTTCTTTCTCGATATTCTTCAGCTTCTCGTCATACTGCTCTTTTAATGCCGCTGCAGCTTCCTTGTCTGCAAGTGCTGTATCGATATCGCCCTTAATCTTATCCTGACGATCCTTCAACAACTGGCGTACCGGATTAAATAACAGATATGACAGCAACAGAAACAGGAAAAATACTGCAATCGCAAGCAGTACCGTGTCATGTAACAGCTGAAAATCAAGATCAAATAATCTTGTCATATAGCCTGGCCTGCCTCCCTTCTTATCATATTTTTAAACACATAACCTTTCCAAAGAATTTCCGCTCTGCTTTTTTGCAGATGCAGTTCTCTCTGACCTGCAAGGAAATTCTTCTAATGAAAATGAATTTTAATTCATTTTCTATTTAAACTAAAGGTTTTACGAATAATAACAGCATTGCTACTAACAGACCATACAGACCGGTTGTCTCGGCAACTGCCTGTCCTAATAACATCGTAGATGTGATGTCTGACTTTGCTCCCGGGTTTCTACCTACAGCACCTGCTGCATGACCAGCTGCGATACCCTGTCCAATACCAGGTCCAATACCAGCGATAACTGCTAAACCTGCACCGATTGCGGAACATGCTAAAATTAAATCTTCACCTGTAATATTCATATTGATTCCTCCTGAATAAATATTATTTTATGAACTTAAAATATTGGTAAATCCACCCTCTGCATTTTATGCGGTGAATTTCCTGACGGCTAACCGCTTTGGTTAGTCCTCTGTTTCCATAGCCTGATTGATGTATGTCATCGTCAGCATACAGAATACATATGTCTGAATTGCACCTGAGAACAGATCAAAATAGACATGAAGTGCTGCCGGCCAGATGATCGCTATTTTACTTAACAACCCGTAAATAAGTGCCATCATAACTGTTCCGGATAATACGTTTGCAAACAAACGTAAGGATAAGGATATTGGTACTGCGACCTCACTTATCAGGTTGATTGGCAGCCAGATCGGCAGCCATGGCGGCAATGGTGAGCACATGTCTCTCCATATCGTCTTAGGCTTCTGATAACGGAACTGATTGATATGAATCAGGAAAAAAGTTATCAGACCTAATGCCAGTGTCGTACCATAGTCAGCGGTTGGTGGACGCAGTCCAAACAGACCGGAAATATTACTCATCAGAATAAAAATGAAAATGGTACTGATGTAATTCACAAACTTTGGCGCATTCTTACCCATAACACCACCAACGATACCACCAAGCTTCTCAACGATCAGCTCGATAATGTTCTGGAAGGTATCGGGTACTTCTGTTGCATGCTTAATCTTACGGTTTGCAATAATTGCAAAAACGATCAAAATCAGCATTACAATCAGGATACATACATGCGATGTTGTAATCCAGACGGTGTGACCGAATAACTCATAGGAAAATAACCCATGAATCATAAAATCGATATTATCCGCACCGGATCCCATCAAAATTGCGTTCGTCACGCTTTCACCTCCTTATATTTTATTGTCCGAAGACTCATCACCTCTTCCTGTCAGATTAATGATCCATTTATGTGTAAGAGGCTGCAGATATGCACCAATCTTCAGCCCCATTACGCCGATAAAAACAGCGATCACATTTCCCAACCGGAACTTTGCCGTAATAAAAAAGACAGCCACTACGACAAGATACCGTAAAACCGAATGAAATGCGACCTTGTTGCGGACAGCGTTCTCGGCCCCAATGTCCATTGCATCCCCTAAGATCACCGCCATGTGGACTGCCATTCCACACGCTGTTAAGATCCCGATCCAGACACCGGTAGAATACCGGAGCCGGTCTGATACAAACCAGACACCGATAAGCTGCTCAACGATTCCCCAGAGAATGATCCCTATCATCAACTCCGGTAATGCGCGATTGATTCTTCTTAACATATAACTTCCATTCTTCTATTGAAAATACTTGCAGATACTTACTTTTGGGAATGCTTATTTTCCTCATGCCCCGCATCCTGTATTCCGGTCCGGTCTGCGCTTACGTGCTTCTCTACGGAATCTTCCATCCGTCTGTCACGTCTGCTTTCCTGCGTATAGATCCGCTTTGCCATACGCCAGATATTCTGAAATCCTGCAACCGCACCAATAAAAAAAAGTGGAACTACCCAAAACGGATGTCCGGTCTTATCTCCGATATAGACCCCCAATGCCGTACACAGTAGTATCGGAACAATCATGTTCAGCCCAAACTGCATGATTAATACAAACGATTCGTACACGTTCCTTTTGTATCTCACATGATGCTCCTTTCCACTTCCGCAAATCAAGATGCATTTACAGATGAAAAATCCTGCTGCCTGTCCATAGAAAAACAGGCTCTTCAAAATTATTTCCTCTGCAACTATGATTATACCATCTTTATAAAAATTGTCTATAAAATAAATGTAAATTGTCCCGGCTTTGTATATTAATTCTCACTTCTGCACAGACTTTTGTATCTATCCGGCTTATGCGCATTTCCTGCCTGCATAGATTTATCTTGCATGCATAGTTTTATCTTGCATGCTCATCTGCATCTTGCATATATAATACTTTGCATGTTGTCTTACAGCTTTATCTGGACCTCCCTGCCGGTAGGTGTGTACTTATAATAGCGCACGCCTGCTGCATTTAACATCCGCTTCGATGCGATCACCGCCTGTGTATGCTCGTACTTATCTTCTCCATAGACGATCGTCTTGATCCCTGCCTGAATGATCGCCTTCGCACATTCATTACACGGAAAAAGTGTGACATACATCTTCGCACCCTCAAGGCTTCCGCCCCGGTAGTTTAGGATTGCGTTCAGTTCGCTGTGCGTGGTATAAAAGTACTTATTATCCAGCGGCTCACCTTCCCTGCTCCACGGAAATTCATCATCCGAGCAGCCCTTCGGGAATCCATTGTATCCCATGGACAAGATCTTATTCTCTTCACTGACGATGCAGGCTCCCACCTGTGTATTCGGGTCCTTTGAGCGCATGCTGGACAGCATCGCCACACCCATAAAATACTCATCCCAGCTGATATAATCCTCACGTTTGTCGCTCATGTGATCCTTCCTTTCTGATACGTTATTTTCTAAATTGTATCACAATTTTACTTTTCTTCCTATCTGTTAATTTTTAAGTTCTTCACTTATTGTCATATATAAAAAGATCGCCCGATTCCAACAATCAGACGATCCTCTTTTTTATTTTGTTCCGAAAATACGGTCACCAGCATCACCAAGACCCGGTACGATATAACTGTGCTCGTTTAACTTCTCATCCTTTGCACCAACGTAGATGTCTACGTCCGGATGTGCTTCCTGCATCGCTGCGATTCCTTCCGGTGCTGCGATAATGCACATGAAGCGGATATTTTTTACGCCTCTATCCTTTAACATCTGGATCGCTGCAATGGAAGATCCTCCGGTTGCAAGCATCGGATCTACGACGAATACCTCACGCTCGCTGCAGTCTTCCGGCAGCTTGCAGTAATACTCAACCGGTTTTAATGTCTCAGGATCACGGTAAAGACCAATGTGTCCTACCTTTGCAGCCGGGATCATTGCAAGCATACCGTCTACCATGCCAAGTCCGGCACGAAGGATTGGTACAACCGCAAGCTTCTTACCCTTTAACTCCTTCACGGTTGTCTTGCAGATCGGTGTCTGGATCTCAACATCCGTAAGCTTCAGATCTCTGGTTGCTTCGTAGCACATTAACATTGCGATCTCGCTTACTAAGGTACGGAAATCCTTAGAGCCGGTGTCTGCTCTGCGGATCCAGCCGATCTTGTGCTGGATGAGTGGGTGATCCATTACATATACATTTGACATATTTTCCTCATTTCTGTGCACGTTTTCCTATAACAAATCTGTGTCAAGTGCACGCAGACACAGCTCTGCGTGTGAAAGTTTTCACACTATTCGCCTTCGTTTAATAGTTTCACTAATTTCTTGATAGACTTACTCAATGTCTCATAACACAGTCCATACGCCTGCAGATTGCCGCCGTATGGATCAATGATCTCAAGCTCATCCCCGACTAAGGTTGTCAGGACATGGACATTCTCCGGCTTTGCGCCATCAAAGCCCTCTAAGATCTTCTGACGCTGCTGTTCTTCCATGGTAAGTACTAAGGTATCATCGTCGAAGTCATCTTCGGTGATCTGGCTCGACATAAAGCCTTCCATCGTTATGCCGTTGCTTATCATAACAGCTTCCGCCTTCTGATTCAAGGGTTCCGGAAATAATACCACTAATCCCCTTGTGATGATCTCAACCGGATGCTTTAATGTGTATTCCCCCAGGATACCGGCTGCCATTGGTGCACGGCTGGTACCGCTTTCTGCCACAAATACAATACGTTTGTAGGTCTTCATAAAATATCATACCTTTCCTTCTTATACGGAAATCACCTGATGTCCCGCTGCTTTTAACAGCCGGTTCATGATCGCCTGACCGATACGCGGTGTCGCGAAACTCTCAGAGTATATCAGATCGACATCCATATCGTCAAATTCCCGTAAGATTTTATAGAGATGCTGTGCAATTACGTCTTCGTTGCTTCTGGCACCAATACTGATCACATGTCCTTCCTTATAAGAAGAAAATGTCTCATCGGTACTGATAATGCCAACCTTTTTCCCCTTGGTAACTGCCTCTGCTGTCAGAGTATTGATCTTTTCGATAACCTTTGCTTCTTCCCCATCAACTAAAATCAGGTCTGCCTTCGGTGCATAATGCTTATACTTCATGCCCGGTGCCTTCGGCTTCTTTGTGGAATCCGACGCAATGATCCCCGGATCCATTTTGACCTCACCGATCACCTCCGAAAGCATCTCCGGTGTAATATAGCCCGGTCTTAATATCATCGGAACATCTTCCGTCAGATCTACGATCGTAGACTCGATTCCGATTCCTACCGGACCCCCATCCAGTATCATCGGTATCTTACCGTCTAAGTCCTCTGCTACATGCTCTGCCAATGTCGGGCTTGGTCTGCCTGATGTATTCGCACTCGGTGCCGCAATAAATCCGGTACTCTCTCTTATCAATGCAAGTGCCACCGGATGATTCGGCATACGAATCGCGACCGTATCCATTCCTCCTGTTGTCTCATACGGTACCTTGTCATTCTTCTCTACGATCATCGTAAGCGGTCCCGGCCAGAATGCATCATTTAAAAGCTTCGCCTGTGGCGGCAGCTTTTTGGCGATCTTCGCCATATCTTCAAACTTTGCAATGTGCACGATAAGCGGATTATCGGACGGTCTGCCCTTTGCTGCATAGATCTTCTCGGATGCTTTCGCATTTAACGCATCTGCTCCTAATCCATATACTGTTTCCGTAGGAAATGCAACCAGTCCACCGGCTTTTATGATCTCTGCCGCAGCCTGGATTTTCTCCGCATCCTGCGTGATGTCTGTTATTTTTTCTATCTTCGTTTCCATAATTTTTATTATAACACGTTCTTGGAATATGGCAAGAAAATTGCAAAAACAGAAAAACTTGCCATGGCATGACAAGTGTGGCATAATGTATTTTGTCAGATACTATTTTCTGATGAAGAGATATATGATCTGTTTCTTGACAGACAGATTGTTTTCTATGATTCAGATGTCAAGAGATTCTTCTTTATTTGCAAGGAGCTGCTTCGTCTCTTGACGCCGGGATCTTTATAGATATTTGTCAGCTTTTACTTTCAGAATGATTGAAAGAAGATTTTCACATGAGATTTGTGTCTGCGCGCACTTGACACAAACTCGCTATGCGCACTTATTGTGTGCAGCAAAAAAACGTGCGCAGAAACGAGGATTAAAATGAACATAACAAAAAGTGAATATGGTACTGCCCCGAATGGTGAAACCATATCCTTATATCGTATTGAAAATGCTTCCGGTGCATCCGTTACCGTATCCGACTATGGCTGCCGCATTATCAGCATCTTTGTTCCGGATAAGA
>CACZPJ010000146.1 GCA_902782995.1 uncultured Lachnospiraceae bacterium
TGCGTTTACCTATGGATCGGTTATTCCGATCATTATGGGACAGAACATCGGAACCTGTGTTACGGCAATGATCTCTTCGATCGGAGCCAACCGTAATGCCAAGCGTACAGCCTTTGTGCATCTGTACTTTAATATCATTGGTACCATTCTGTTTCTGGTAGCTTATTATATCCTGAATGCGATCATACATTTTCCGTTTGCGGATGAAACGGTCGGTGTTGTCGGGATTGCCATGATACACAGTATCTTTAATGTGTTTACTACGGTTGTTCTGCTTCCGTTTACAAAAGTCTTAGAGCGTCTGGCATATCTTACCCTGCCGGAAACCGCAGAAGAGAAGGAAAAGGAGAAAAATGCGTTCCCACTTCTCGATGACCGTTTCTTATCGACTCCGTCCTTTGCGATCGAGCAGTGTTATACCGTTGCAGCGCAGATGGCAGAACTTTCCAAGGATGCTTTTGTTCAGGCAATGAACCTTGTCGGTCATTATTCGAAGGAACAGGGCGGGCATGTGATCGCACAGGAGAATCTGATCGATCAGTATGAGGATAAGCTGCGTGCCTATCTTACCCGGTTAAGCAGCCAGAATCTCGCCTATGCAGACAGTCAGAATGTTTCTACCCTGCTTCACTGCATTACAGACTTTGAACGTATTTCCGACCACGCGGTCAATGTTGTGGAATCCTGTCAGGAAATGACGAAAAAAGAGCTTGCTTTTTCAAAAAAGGCAGAAGAAGAGATGGGAATTTTCCGGGATGCAGTGACAGATATCCTAGATCGTGCCATCGGCGCATTTACAGCAGGCGATGAAGAACTTGCAAAAACGGTAGAACCATTAGAAGAAGTGATTGATGAGCTGAATAAGGATGTAAAAAAACACCACATCAAGCGTCTGCGTAAGGGAAAATGTACAATCGACTTAGGACTGATCTTATCGGATCTGGCTACGAACTATGAACGTGTGGCAGATCATTGTTCGAATATCGCAGTATGCCTGATCCAGGTACAGGATAATCAGTTAGAAGAACATGATTACATCAATCATCTTAAGGATGAGGACAATGCTGTATTTGAAAAACAGGAAGCAAAGTTCCGGAGCAGATATACCGTATCATAAGCAAAAGAAAATCCATGCATCATAATATGCACTGCATGTAGGAAGGAGTGTCAGATATGCCATTAATCTATATTGTGGAGGATGATATCAATATCAGGGAAATCGAACGGTATGCCTTAAAAAACAGCGGCTTTTCGGTCGAAGAATTCGAATGCGGAAAGGATTTCTTCCGCGCGGTTGATAAAAAGATTCCAAGTCTGGTGCTTTTAGATATCATGCTTCCGGATGAGGATGGGCTTGATATTTTAACAAATCTCAGAAAGCATCATGCAGCCGGAAAGGTGCCGGTGATCATGGTTACTGCCAAGACAACCGAGATCGATAAAGTCCGTGGACTGGATATGGGTGCAGATGACTACATGACAAAGCCGTTTGGTATCATGGAGCTGATCTCCAGAGTGAAGGCACTGCTTCGAAGAACGGAGAATATCGCAGAGGATACATTGCTTACCTGTGCGGGAATTATGATGGATACCGAGCGTCATATGGTGAAGGTCAATGGGAATATCTGTGAGCTTACTTTTAAGGAATTCGAGCTTTTAAAATATCTGATGATCAACGAGGGAATCGTGCTTTCCAGAGATAAGATCATGAATCAGGTCTGGGGCTTTGAATATGAAGGAGAGAGCCGGACGGTTGATATGCACATTAAGACACTGCGCCAGAAGTTAGGCGATGGCGGTGCTGTGATCAAGACCATCCGGAATGTCGGCTATCTGATCGAGTAATAAATTTCCATATATTAATCCTGGATGGAATTGACAAAATACGGGATGTGCGGCTGCCATAGCGGAACATTTCAGTGGAATTGCGTAAATTTATCAGGTGCCGGTTTTCGGCTCAAATTTTGTGTACATTCGCCAGATGCACAATTACGCCGTGGTGTACGTCTGTGGCACACGCTCTCAAGAATCCTTAGTCTAGTGGGAGTAA
>CACZPJ010000147.1 GCA_902782995.1 uncultured Lachnospiraceae bacterium
CAGGTTCTCTACCTCGATCTCGATCTTGCGTACAAATGGTGCATAGGCTTTCGCACGCTCGATCGCCTGCTTCACGCCTCCTGCTGCACCGATATGGTTATCCTTTAACAGTACCCCATCAGACAGATTATATCTGTGATTACAGCCACCTCCGACACGGACTGCATATTTTTCAAAAATACGGTTATTCGGTGTGGTCTTACGTGTATCAAGCAGCTTCGTATCCGTTCCTTCTAACAGCTTTGCCACATTATGTGTATAGCTGGCAATTCCACTCATTCTCTGTAAGTAATTTAATGCAACACGCTCGCCGGATAACAGCGTACGGATATCTCCGTGTACCTTTGCCATCAGCTGTCCCGCCTTCACTTCATCTCCGTCTGCCACAAAGCACTCGGTCGTTGTCTCAGGGTCAAGTAACTCGAATACACGGGCAAATATCTGAAGTCCACAGATAATGCCATCCTCCTTACAGATCAGATCTACCTCTCCCTGACATGGATGCGGCATCACACTGTTGGTGGAAACGTCTTCACTGGTAATATCTTCTCTAAGTGCGCTTAAGATCAATGGGTCTGCGTTTAATTTTAATGTAACCTGATCGTACATATGAATCCTCTTTTCTCTATTTTTATAATCTGCAAAAACTGTTATCTTAATCTCCATTCCTGCGCTGTCTGTATGCAGTGTGAAAATCTTAATTTTCACACTATCCTCCTAAGGCTGCTGCCCAACTAAAAGCTCAGCCTGCCTTGCGCTTACTGTCTGCTTCGTCTGCCTGCCGGATTGCCTCCTGCACAAGTCTGCGGTTTTCTTCTTCAAAAGCTGTCATATCCTCATACCGGACAAGTGATGCATTGCTGACAACATCTGCCCGTCTTCCTGCGTTTTTCTCCGGTTGCTTTGCCTGCATATCCTCTGCCGCGCGCTTTGCAAAAACAAGGCTCTCTAACAGGGAATTGCTTGCTAAACGGTTCCTTCCATGCACACCGTTGCAGGCTGTTTCTCCGACTGCATACAGATGATCCATGGAAGTATGGCTGACATGATCCACGCGGATACCACCCATAAAATAATGCTGTGCCGGAACAACCGGGATACACTCCTTGGTAACATCATACCCCATTTCCTGACAATGTGCTACGATATTCGGAAAATGTGTACGCAGCTCGTGTTCCGGGATCGTCCGAAGATCTTCCCAGACATGCATTGTGCCATCTTTTTTCATCTGCTCATGGATCTTCTCTGTCAAAAGATCTCTCGGCAGAAGCTCATCGACAAAACGATTCCCGTTCTTATCATAGAGCTTTGCCCCCTCTCCACGCACAGACTCCGAGATCAGGAAACTGCGATCCTCTTCCTTTTCCGAATAGAAGGTCGTCGGATGTA
Organism: uncultured Lachnospiraceae bacterium; assembly: GCA_902782995.1. Lineage (GTDB taxonomy): Bacteria > Bacillota > Clostridia > Lachnospirales > Lachnospiraceae > Roseburia_C. The sequence goes on from CACZPJ010000147.1 coordinate 1,390, forward strand.
CCTGTACATAGTTGATGTCCTTTAATTCTACACCATGACGGATCGCAAGTGCAAGCGCATCCCCGGTCAGATGACGAAAATTCGTCGAGTGCCGGTAGAGTCCTCCGATCCCGCCACAGGCAAGTACCGTCTGCTCTGCATATACTTTTTCCAGGCTGCCATTCTCCATACGGAGCACTGCTCCATAGCAGTCATTTTCCTGACAGATCAGGTCAACTAACCGGGTATATGGATAAAGTGTAATATTCTCCCGTTTTTTTGCTTCTGCCAACAGCTTGCTTGTAATCTCTTTGCCGGTAATGTCCTCATGAAACAGGATTCTTTTTGCGGAATGTGCGCCCTCTCTGGTAAACAGAAGTTCTCCATTCTCATCCCGTTCAAAGTCAACGCCATATCCGATCAGATCCTTTACGACATCGACAGAGGAACGGATCATGATCTCCACGGACTTCTTATCATTCTCATAATGTCCGGCACGCATGGTATCCTCAAAGTAGCTGTCATAGTCATCCTCACTCTTTAACATACACATACCACCCTGTGCAAGGAAAGAGTCATTGCTTTCTAAATCTGACTTTGTAATGACCATGATCTGTTTTTCCTGTGGAAGCTGTAATGCACAGTACAGTCCGGAGCATCCGCTTCCCACGATCAATATATCTGTTTTCATATGATTGCCTCGATTCTTTTTACGATCTATTTTGCAAGTGCAAGCATCTGCTCTAACGGATGCAGTGCCTGTGCCCTTGTTTCTTCACTGACGAAAACCTCGTTGCTCTCGTTTTGTAATACATCTAACACCTTATCTAACGTGACAAGCTTCATATCCGCACAGACCTGCTGTTCCATGACCGGATAAAAGGTCTTGTCCGGATTCTGCTTCTTCAATTCATAAAAAACTCCTGTCTCTGTTCCAATCAGGAATTCCTCCTTGTCACTTTTCGATGCTGCCTCGATAATACCGGAGGTACTTCCGATATAATCTGCCTCTTCTAATACTTCTGCCGTACATTCCGGGTGAACAAGAAATGGTGCGCCC
>CACZPJ010000148.1 GCA_902782995.1 uncultured Lachnospiraceae bacterium
CTTATCATCGGATATGCTCCATGTGAGTTACACGGTGTTAAGGGTGGAATGAACCACTGCCAGGATGAGATGAAGAAAGCAGTAGCTGCTGGTTACTGGAATCTGTTCTCCTTCAATCCTGCACTTAAGGCAGAAGGAAAGAATCCATTTACACTGACATCTAAGCCAGGTGATGGTTCTTACCAGGATTTCTTAAATAACGAGACTCGTTACAGCCGTCTGACAAGATCCTTCCCAGATCGTGCAGAGAAGTTATTCAAGGCTTCCGAAGAGGCAGCAAAGGCTCGTTACGAGCACTTAACAAAGTTAGTAGAGCTTTACAAATAATCGCGATTTAGCAGATTGAGTAAACAATAAAAAGGGATATAGTCCATGCTTGCATGAGACTATATCCCTTTTGTTGTTTATGAGAGTGCAACGCGTAAGAAAGAATGCCCTGTTTTATAGGGCATTCTTTCTTGCACGTTGTACGCAATCTGCTAATCGCGATTATCTGAAGTATCTGGCGAGTGGTCCGCGTAAAGACTGCCTGATGGCAGTCTTTTGCTCTTGGGGCATGCCTTCTTATACGTTGCACACAATCTGCAAGATCGCGATTATTTCCCAAAATCAATATGTCATAATACACAAATATTTTCGATAAATTTCGTGAAATATGATTTTCGAAAAAACTTTAACTAAAAGGAACGAAATGGTAAAATAAGAAAGTAGGAGCAATTCTATAAAAAGTAAAGCAGAAGGAGAGAACTATGAAAAGAAGATTAAAGGCATGGCTCATGGCAGTTGTGATGCTGGTTTTAACAGTTGTGCCGACAATGGGAACAGCAATCCCTGTGAAGGCAGCAGATGATCTCATCATCCAGCTTCACTATCACAGAGATGATGGAAACTATGATGGATGGTCCGTATGGATGTGGGAAGAAGGCGGAGACGGAGCCGATTATGAACTTGCAGATATGGATGGCGAGAAGGTGGCATCCATGGTGGTAACACCGGGAACATCCTCCGTTGGATTCATTGTAAGAACCGCAGACTGGGCGAAGGATGTCGACGCCGACCAGTTTATTGATATTTCTGAGATGGTATCCGGTATCGTGGACATCTATGTAGAGTCCGGAGTAGAAGGATATACAAAGGAATATGGTGAGAACGCCGTTACCGGAACGAAGTTAACGAAGGCACGTTATGACGGAGATAAGACGATCACAGTAGATATGACCGGAGAGATCGAAGGAAGCCTTGATTCTGTGTTCCGGGTAGTTCCGGCAGCACTTACGGATTCCTCAGCAGTCACTGTGGCAGAGGTAAAGGCAGGAGATAACTTCTCCTATGAAGTGACACTGGCAGAACCATTAAATGAAATGAAAAAGTACAAGGTACTTTATGATGGAAATGAATACAATCTGATCATGCCGGATTTTTATTCGACAGATGAATTTGAAGCTGCATATACCTATGACGGGGATGATCTCGGAGCAGTATGGAGCGCAGATAAGACAACCTTCCGTGTCTGGGCACCGACCGCAGATGCAGTAAAGGTAAATCTCTATGCATCCGGTACGGAAGGAACGGATGACCTCTTAGAGCAGCTCGAAATGACTGCTGATGAGAAGGGAACCTGGGTTGCGGAAAAGACAGGCGACCTGAATGGTACCTATTACACCTATGAAGTAAGCGTCAATGGCGAGATACACGAAGCATGTGATCCGTATGCGCGTGCAACCGGAGTAAATGGCAAGCGTGCCATGGTGATCGATCTTGACAGTACCAATCCGGACGGATGGGCAGATGACAGCGATCCAAACGCAGATCTTACGATCAATGATGCAGTGATCTATGAGTTACATGTCAGAGATCTTAGCATCGATGAAAGCTCAGGAATCAAGAATGCAGGAAAATATCTTGGACTGACAGAAACAGGAACAACCAATTCAGCCGGAGAAGCAACCGGTTTAGATCATATCAAGGATCTTGGAATCACACACTTACATCTGCTTCCGGTCTATGACTATGGCTCTGTAGATGAGACAAAGTTAGACCTGCACCAGTTTAACTGGGGCTATGATCCGGTAAACTACAACGTACCGGAGGGATCTTATTCCACAGATCCATACAATGGGGATGTCCGTATCTCAGAGATGAAGCAGATGGTACAGACATTACACCAAAACGACATCAGCGTTGTAATGGATGTGGTATATAACCATGTATACAATGCGTCCGAGTTCTGTTTTAACCAGATCGTACCGGATTATTTCTCCAGAGTAGATGAGGAAGGCAATTATTCCAACGGTTCCGGCTGTGGAAATGATACAGCAACCGAACGTGCGATGGTGAAAAAATATATTGTTGATTCTGTAAAATACTGGGCAGATGAATATCATATGGACGGCTTCCGTTTCGATTTGGTCGGACTGATTGATACGGATACCGTAAACGAGATCGTAGAAGAAGTACACAAGGATCATCCGAATGTGATCTTCTACGGAGAAGGCTGGACAATGGACACGAAGCTGACCAAGACCGGCTATACCTTAGCAACACAGGTGAATTCAGAAGAAACACCGGGATTTGCATTTTTCAATGACAACATCCGTGACGGATTAAAGGGAAATGTATTTAATTCAAAGGAGCAGGGCTTTGTATCGGGAGCAGATGGATTAGAAGATACGATCACAAAGAGCTTCCTTGGAGCAGCAGACTGGTGTAAATCACCATCACAGACGATTAATTATGCATCCTGCCATGACAATATGACACTGTATGACCGTATTGTGAATTCTACACCGGATGCCAGTGAAGAGGATCAGGTGAAGATGAACAACCTTGCAGCAGCCGTATATCTGACAGCCGAAGGTGTTCCGTTTATGCAGGCAGGAGAGGAATTCCTCCGTTCTAAGGTAAAGGGAGATGGAACCTTTGATGAGAACAGTTATTCTTCCACAGACTTTGTCAATAGCTTAAAGTGGGATAATCTGGATGATGAAACACATGCAAAGGTATTTGATTACTATAAGGGGCTGATCGCATTCCGTAAGGCACATGCAGCATTACGTCTTTCCGATGCGGCAGATGTTGCAGCAAATGTGAAGCCGGTAGAGGACTTAGGTGACAAGCTGGTCGCATTTGAAGTAAACGGTGGCATTAACGGAGAAGTATCCGACGGTATTTATCTGGTATTCAATGCAAATACCGAAGAAAAAGAAGTAACACTTCCGGATGGCAGTTGGGATGTCTGCATCAATGGAGAGCAGGCAGGAACAGATCCGATTGAGACAATTACAGATGGAAAGCTTACGGTAGCACCGATTTCTGCAATGGTACTGGTAAAGAGTGATGGTACACAGGCAGCGGGAACAGAGACAGAAAAAGCACCACAGCAGACAACGGATAACAACCGTTCCGGTATCCTTCCGGGATGTATCGCAACCGTATTGCTGCTGCTTATGATGGCAGTATGTATCGTGCGTGAACATAAGAAAATGTAGTTATACTTACAGCCAGATGATTTTTGTATCTCAAAATCAAAAATTTTGTTGACGATACCTGCGTTTTGTGATACATTTAATCCGTTGTGAATAAATTGATGGTCCTCTGTTACGTAACAGTATTAAGAACATCTAAATAATCAGGAGGTCACAAAATGAACGCAAGTGAAATCATTAAGAGCATTGAAGCAGAGCAGTTAAAGGCTGATGCACCAGAGTTTCGCGTAGGAGATACTGTTAAGGTATATGCGAAGATCAAAGAGGGTAACCGTGAAAGAATTCAGGTATTCGAAGGTGTTGTATTAAAGAAACAGGGCGGAAGCAACCGTGCAACATTTACAGTACGTAAGTTCTCCAACGGCGTTGGTGTTGAGAAGACCTGGCCATTACATTCTCCACATGTAGAGAAGGTTGAAGTTGTTCGTATGGGTAAAGTAAGACGTGCAAAACTGAACTACTTAAGAGGACGTATCGGTAAGAAAGCTAAGGTTAAAGAATTAGTAAAATAAGAACTGCGAGAGGGACAATTTCAATTCGAAATTGTCCCTTTTTTGCTGTATAGGAAGTTCCTTCGGAATTCCGTATACAGAAAAAACAGCCTATCATTTCAGTACGAAACATGGTAAAATCTAAAACAGATGGCAGGAAAGGATTTTGTGACATGAGAAAACATAGAGGAATGGGACTGAATTTTGGAAAAAAGAGAAAAACAGTGAATATACCACTGATCAAGGAAGTGATCACCTGGGCGGTAGAGCTTGCGATTGTTCTGGTTGTGGCATATGTGCTGGTGTTTTTTATAGGACTGCGTACCAGCGTGGTCGGATCTTCGATGTCTCCGACCTTTGATAGCGGAGATGAGATCTTAGTCAATCGTTTTATCTATAAGGTTGCACAGCCAAAAACGAACGATCTCGTTGTATTTTTGCCAAACGGCAATGAAAAGTCACATTATTACGTCAAGCGCGTGGTAGCAGTTCCGGGAGATACCGTGCAGATCAAAAATGGTGTGCTGTATGTCAATGGCAGTGAAGTAACCCGTGTATCGGGCGATGAGAGTATTGACGATCCGGGACTTGCCAGAGAAGAGATTACTGTCGGGGAAGATGAGTATTTTGTGCTGGGTGATAATGTCAATAACAGTGAGGACAGCCGTTATGCGAATATCGGTAATATAAAGAAACAGTACCTGATCGGTAAGGCATGGTTTCAGATTTCGCCATTTCGCAAGTTTGGATTTTTGTAAGAATTGTGCAAAGCAGATGGCAGCAGGAAGCAGAATGTGAAATGGAAGCTTCGATAGGATGAGAGAAAGGAATGGATTACAATATGCAATTTCAGTGGTACCCGGGTCATATGACCAAGGCAAAAAGACAGATGCAGGAAGATATTAAGCTGGTGGATTTAGTTATCGAGCTGGTGGATGCGAGAATCCCGCTTAGCAGCAGGAACCCGGATATAGATGAGTTAGGAAAAAATAAGGCAAGACTGATCTTATTAAACAAGTCGGATCTTGCAGATGACAGACAAAATGAAGCATGGAAGCGTTTTTTTGAAGAGAAAGGTTATTTTGTCGTGCGGTTAGATGCCAGAAACAGAGGCGGCATGAAGGCGGTATCGAATGTCATTATGGATGCCTGCAAGGAGAAGATCGAACGTGACAGAAGACGTGGGATCAAGAACCGTCCGGTACGCGCGATGGTAGTCGGAATCCCGAATGTCGGAAAGTCTACGTTTATCAACACATTTGCTGGTAAAGCATGTGCAAAGACCGGAAATAAGCCGGGCGTTACCAAGGGCAAGCAGTGGATCCGTCTGAATAAAAATGTAGAGCTTTTAGATACGCCGGGAATCCTCTGGCCGAAGTTCGAAGATCAGAGCGTGGGATTAAAGCTTGCCTGCATCGGCTCGATCAAGGACGAGATATTAAATATTGATGAGCTTGCATTAGAGCTGATACGGATTCTTTTAGCGGACTACCCGGATCTGCTCCGGGAGCGGTATGCACTCGATGATACTACAGATGCAGTAGAAGTGTTAAAACAGGTCACAGAGAACCGGAAGTGTGTGAAGAAGGGAAACGAGCCGGATTACAGCAAGGCGGCGGCACTGATCATTGATGAATTTCGAACCGGAAAGCTTGGGAAGATCACGCTCGAAAAGCCGGTGCAGGAGGGAGCATAATCCATGCAGAAGAAACAGCAGGGAGGAAAAATCCGTGAGCTGCTTGGATTCTTCGGTTATGTACTGATCCTTTTTCTGCTTGCTTTTCTCGTGATACAGTTTGTAGGACAGAGAACAAAGGTAAACGGAATGTCCATGGAACCGACCTTAAGTGACGGCGATAACCTGATCATAGATAAGCTGTCATACCGGCTGCATGAGCCGGATCGGTACGATGTGATTGTTTTTCCGCATCTCTATGAAGATGGGAAGTATTATATCAAGCGTATCATCGGACTTCCCGGCGAGCGCGTAAGGATCGATACCGATGGCAGGATCTATATCAACGGAGATGTGTTAGAAGAGTCTTATGGAAAAGAGCCGATCGAAGATCCCGGAATAGCAGAAAATGAGATCACATTAGGATCGGACGAATACTTCGTGCTTGGCGATAACCGGAACAACAGCAGTGACAGCCGTATGGCAGATGTAGGAACGATCCGCCGGAAAAATATCATAGGCCGTGCATGGCTTCGCATCTATCCGTTTGATCGGATCGGGAAGATACATTAGGTTTTGACAGATACAGGAGAGATACAGATGGAAAAGAAAATCGGTGAGATCAAAAACGAATTACAGGCAGCAGAGGATACGATGCTGCCTTCCTTTCTTGCACAGTATAAGGACGATACCAGAAGCGGAGTACAGGCACTGGTTGAGAAAGCAAAAAAACGGCTGGATAAGCTGGAAAAAGAGAAGGAACGCATCTGGAACCTGAAAAAGTACGAGCGGGAATACGAAGCCTGCGGCTATATCTGCGGGATTGATGAAGTGGGCAGAGGACCGCTGGCAGGTCCGGTTGTTGCGGGTGCAGTGATCCTGCCGAAGGACTGTGAGATCCTTTATATCAATGACTCGAAGAAGCTGAGTGAGAAAAAGCGGGAAGAGCTTTACGATGTGATCATGGAGCAGGCAGTTGCAACTGGGATCGGTATGGCAAGCCCGGCAAGGATCGATGAGATCAATATTTTACAGGCAACCTATGAGGCAATGCGGGAAGCTATTCACAAATTAAGCGTACAACCCGATATATTATTAAATGATGCAGTGACGATACCGGAAGTGCAGATCCGGCAGGTGCCGATCATCAAAGGGGATGCAAAAAGCATCTCTATTGGAGCGGCAAGCATTATTGCGAAGGTAACAAGAGACCGTCTGATGGTGGAGTATGATAAGATCATGCCGGAATATGACTTTGCATCGAACAAAGGATATGGATCGGCAGCACATATTGAAGCCTTGAAAAAATACGGACCATCCCCGATCCACCGCGCATCTTTTATTAAGAATTTTGTGTAGAGTGCAGATGAAGGAAAGTGTATAAAACGTACTTTTGTTATCCGGACTGTGCAGAAAGGAGGGAAAGAATGCAGATATCAGATATGCTTGGACAATATAACCGAAATGTCAGCCAGAGTACATCGATCGCGGCACCGACACCGGGCGTGCAGCAGCTTGTCGATGCGGTTTCCGATATGGAAGTCGGTAATATTTTTGAGGGCACTGTCAATCAGATCGGGAAGAATCAGATCGTACTGGGACTTAGTAATGGAGAGACGATCATGGCAAAACTGAATACGAAGTTATCGTTAGAAGTGGGACAGTCCATGTTTTTTCAGGTGAAGTCCAACAACGGAGAACAGGTAGAGATCCGTCCGTATACCAAGGGCAATCTGAACAATCCGACGTTGTTAAAGGCACTGGATGCAGCAGGCATTCCGGCAAATGAACGGATGATCGGCATGGTGGATGCGATGATGGAAGAACAGCTTCCGATCGATAAACAGAGTCTCTGGGATATGGCAAGAGTTGCTGCCGGTGCACCAGATATTAATATTACTACACTTGTTCAGATGCAGAAGTTAGGGATACCGATCAATGAGACGATGGCGAATCAGTTTCTAAATTATAAGTCAGATCAGGCAGCGATCACCGAACAGTTGCAGAAGTTTACGGACGGACTGCCGGAACTTTTTTCACAGGAGTCTATGACCGAGCAGGATGCGGTTGCGCTCAACCGGCAGATCTTAGAGACTCTGTCCGGGGGAGAATGGACATTTGGCGATGGAATGGAAGCCGGGGCGGCTGAACCATCCGCACAGAACATGGGAGCAGCCAGTCAGGCGGCAGCAGAAGCAACTGCCATGGATATTATGGCGGAAGTGGAAACGCCGGGAGAGGCTTCGGCGGCTGCGGAAGAAGTGGAAGTCAAAGCGCAGGAAGAATACCCGCCGGATACCTTAGGACGCTTACTGCCGGAGGATAAACGGGAGGAACTGACGCAGCTGCTGCGAGGATTTTCATCGTTAAGTGAAGAAAACAGTGGACTGATGAAGGATGGAAAGTTGGATTTAGAGCTTGGCAGCAAGGAATTTCTGTATCAGTTACAGAAGCATCTGACCGGAACGGAATTTTCCGATGAAGCATCCGCCAAACGTCTGCTGTCATCGAAGGTGTATCAGACCATTCTCCGCAACGTGGTGGAACAGGAATGGTATGTGAAGCCACAGGAGCTTACTTCGAAGGATAAAATATCAGAACTCTATCAGAAACTGACACATCAGATGGAACAGTTAGAACAGATCCTTCACAGTGCCGGATCGGCGGGAACGGAACTGGCGAAGTCTGTCACGGACGTGCATGAAAATATTGCCTTTATGAATCAGATCAACCAGACATACAATTATGTACAGATTCCACTCAGACTCAGCGGACAGAATGCCCAGAGTGAACTGTATGTTTATACGAATAAAAAACATCTGGCAGATCCGGATGGAGAGCTTACTGCCTTTTTGCATCTTGATATGGAACATCTTGGCTCAACCGATGTTTCTATCCGGATGCATGCACGGAAAGTACATACGGACTTTTCCTTATCGGATGATAAGTCGTATGATCTGATCATGGAGCATATGGATGAACTGATGAAGCGGTTAGAGGAAAAGGGTTACGATTGTACCGTAGAAGTGAAAAATCAGGAACGAAAGGTTGACTTCGTGGAAGATTTTTTGAAACAGGATCAGCATACCGGGGGCAGGGTGCACCGGTATTCCTTTGATGTACGCGCATAGAGGGGATGTGGAATGATGAGAGATAAGGATGAATGGCAGCCGGAACAGTTAGATGGTGAAAAAGCAAAAACCGCAGTCGCGATCGCATACAATCCCGGGGATGCGGCACCGAAGATCCTTGCAACCGGAAAGGGACATCTGGCGGAGAAGATCATCGAGAAAGCGAAGGAGGAGCATGTCCCGTTTTATCAGGACGGAAAGCTGGCAGATACGCTTTCAAGATTAGAAATCGGGGATATGATACCACCCGAATTGTATGAGGTGGTTGCAGAAATATTAGTCTTTGTGGACGATATGGATAAGCTCCGTGGAAAAGTCGGAAAGTAGTGCCCGGGCTGTGGATGAATTCCGTAAGACAGGAACAGATAATATAAGAATGGGCGGAATGCCGGAAAGTACAGAATATGTCAGGGGAGAACAAACGAAAAGTTGGAAGCAGTTATGAAAAACAGGCAGCCGGATACCTGAAAAAGCAGGGGTATCAGATTCTGGTATATAATTACCGGTGCAGGATCGGAGAGATCGATCTGATCGCAAGGGACGGCAGATACCTGGTTTTTATCGAAGTCAAATACCGGCAGGATGCCAAAACTGGAATGCCACAGGAAGCGGTGGATTACCGGAAACAGGCGGTGATCAGTAAGGTGGCATCCTATTACTGCATGGTGCATCATTACCGGGAAGATACCCCATGCAGATTCGACGTGGTTGCAATTTGCGGGGATGAGGTTACACTGATCCGGAATGCATTTGCATATATCGGAGGCTGAGACCGGAGTGGGTAACTTTTTGTATGCCTGCAGTAAATATCATAGTTACAGAATGGAGATTGACGTGAAAAAGGAACAGTTTATAGATCGCTTATTATGGAAAGAAAACCGGCAGATCCC
>CACZPJ010000149.1 GCA_902782995.1 uncultured Lachnospiraceae bacterium
GCTTACGAAAACCACAAGTGAAGCCTTTGCTGAACTTGTATGGTTGTAGTTGGCAGTTAGTTCACGATGAGCGTTGCAAATGTTTGCGGAGCATCTTTTGTGTATTTTGTCAATTATAAAATTTGAAAGCATCTTTTGCTACCTTGGATCCTATACAGCAAAAGGAGCAGGCTTGCATGAAGCAGGAAAATCCTGTAAAATGGCAGGGAATCATATTTCTAATCAATGGAGGAAAGCATTTTGAATACATTAAAAGCAGTTATTTTAGCAGCAGGAAAAGGAACAAGAATGAAGTCTGATCTGCCAAAGGTCGTACATACGATTGATGACAAGTGTCTGGTAGATTATGTGATCGATGCCGCAAAGGGTGCGGGCGCAACCGACATCTGTCTGGTTGTAGGTTATAAGGCAGATGTGGTAAAGAGCAGTATTGCAGCATCTGACGTTACATTTGCAATGCAGACCGAACAGCTTGGAACCGGTCATGCCGTAAAGTGTGCAAAGGACTTCTTAGGGAAGGAAGGCCAGACCATGATCCTCTTTGGTGATACACCGTTAATTACAGCGGAGACCTTAAAGCGTCTGTTAGATTACCATACAAAGCATCAGGATGCAGTTACCGTATTATCAGCAAAGATCGATGATCCGACCGGATATGGAAGAATTATCCGCGATGCAGACGGAAACTTTGTAAAGAGCGTGGAGCATAAGGATGCTTCTGAGGAGGAATTGGCTTCCCATGAGATCAATTCCGGCATGTATATTTTTGATACGGCAGAGCTTAGCGAAGCCTTAGAGAAGATCCAGCCAAACAATGCACAGGGTGAATATTATCTGCCGGATACGCTGACAATTATAAAGGACAAGGGACTCCGTGTAGATGCATTTGCATTAGAAAGCCCGGAAGACATCAGTGGATGTAACGACAAGGAGCAGCTTGCAGAAGCAGCGGAGATTATCCACAGAAGAAAAAACCAGTAAGATAGTGTGAGAAATAAGATTTTTCATACACGGGAATGGAGATTATCATGTATATTATTGCAGGACTTGGGAATCCGGGAAAACAGTATGAGCATACCAGACATAACGCCGGTTTTGATGTCATTGACTGCATTGCCGATCAGTATCAGATCAGTATCACAGAGAAAAGGCATAAGGCACTTTGCGGAAAGGGTGTCATTGACGGTACGAAGGTACTTCTCGTGAAGCCGCAGACCTTTATGAACTTAAGCGGTCAGAGCCTGCGCGAGGTTGTGGACTATTATAAGGCAGATCCGGCAAGTGAGCTGATCGTGATCTATGATGACATCAGCCTTGCACCGGGCAGACTCCGCATCCGCAAAAAGGGAAGTGCCGGTGGACACAATGGGATCAAGAGTATTATTGCAGAGCTTGGTACACAGGAATTCTTACGTATCAAGGTCGGTGTCGGGGAAAAGCCTGCCGGATGGGACTTGGCAGATCATGTACTTGGCAGAATGAATGCGGCTGATCGTGCGGATGCCGAAAAGGCATTTGCAGATGCGGTGCAGGCAGTGTCGTTACTGATCAGCGGTCAGGCAGATAAGGCAATGAATGATTTTAATACGAAAAAATCAGGAGAATAGGAAATGAAAGCATTCTTAGAACCGGTAGAAGAACTTGAAGAGCTGCAAGAGGCGAAGCAAAGCGTAAAGTGTTCCTGCGGCATTGTCCAGATATCGGGTTGTATTGATGCACAAAAGTCACATATGGTCTATGCAGTCAGCGATGGTTTTAAAAATAAAATCATCGTTACTTTCAGTGAGCAGAAAGCGCGGGAATTGTATGAGGACTACCGTTTTTTTGACCGGGAGCTGTTAAATTTTCCAGCAAAGGATATCCTGTTTTATCAGTCCGACATCCGGGGCAATCTGCTGACGAAGGAACGGATCGAATTACAGAAGCGGATCGCAGAGGGCAGTCCGGTGACGGTTGTAACGACCTACGATGCGCTGATGAACCGGATGGCAGATCCGGCAAACTTTTTATCGGCAGTCCGTGAGATCTCAGCCGGGGATGAATTGGATCTCGAAGAGATGAGCCATGCGCTTGTGCAGATGGGCTATGAGAAGAATTATCAGGTCGAAAATCCAGGTGACTTCGCACTGCGGGGAGGAATCTTAGACATCTATCCATTGACCGAAGAGAATCCGTTCCGGATCGAGATGTGGGGCGATGAAGTAGATTCGATTCGAAGCTTCGATGCAGAAAGCCAGCGTTCGATCGAGAATCTCGATACGATCCGTATCTACCCGGCTGCGGAATTCGTCTTATCAAGTAAGGCAGCGCAGGCAGGGCTTGCGAAGATGGAAAAGGAAAGTAAGCGCGTCGAGAAGAAGTTTCGTGAGGAAATGAAGACGGAAGAAGCACACCGCGTAAAGACGAACTTTGCGGCACTGAAGGAAGAGATCGAAGAACTCGGTGGTGGAGCGAATATCGACAGCAGTATTCCGTACTTCTGGGATGTCAGCGTCAGCCTTTTAGACTGTTTTTCGAAGGAAGATACGATCTGTATCTTAGATGAACCGGTGCGTCTGTTAGAACAGGGACGCGTGACAGAACAGGAATTTTCTGAGAGCATGAAGCAGCGGCTGGAAAAGGGATATATCCTGCCGGGGCAGATGGATGCACTTTTTCATTCGACCGAGATACAGGCGAAGCTGCAGAAGATGCATTGCATGGCATTGGCGGCACTTGATATGAAGGTCAATGAGTTAGAGATCAAAGAGCGGTATCATATTCAGGCAAAGAGTGTGAATCCTTACAACAACAGCTTTGAACTTCTGGTAAAGGACTTAAAGCGTTATAAGAAGGAAGGCTACCGTGTGATCGTGCTTTCCGGTTCGAGAACGAGAGCGGAGCATCTGGCGGTGGATCTGTCCGATGAGGGATTAAACAGCTTCTACTCCGAGGATTACGATCACCTGATCAAGCCGGGAGAGATCATGACGGCGTATGGCAAGGTCAGACGCGGCTATGAATATACCATGTTGAAGTTTGTTGTGATCTCAGAGAGCGACATTTTTGGCAGTGAGAAGAAGAAAAAGAAAAAGCGTAAGATCTACGAAGGGGAGAAGATCCAGAGCTTCAGCGATCTGAACATCGGAGATTATGTCGTCCATGAGAATCACGGACTTGGTATCTACCGCGGAATCGAGAAGGTCACCGTCGATAAAACGGAGAAGGATTATATTAAGATCGAGTATGCACAGGGTGGCAATCTTTACATTCTTGCAACGCAGCTAGAACTGATCCAGAAGTATGCAGGAGCAGATGCGAAAAAGCCGAAACTGAATAAATTAGGCAGCAGTGACTGGAACAAGACGAAGACAAGGGTGCGTGGTGCGGTCAAGGAGATCGCCGAAGAACTGGTGGAGCTCTATGCGGCAAGACAGCATGAGCAGGGCTTTGCCTATGAACCGGATACCGTCTGGCAGCGGGAATTCGAGGAGATGTTTCCGTTTGAAGAGACCGAGGATCAGGAGCTTGCGATCGAAGCCACGAAAAAGGATATGGAAAGCAACCGGATCATGGACCGTCTGATCTGCGGGGATGTCGGTTATGGTAAGACAGAGGTGGCGATCCGTGCCGCATTTAAGGCAGTACAGGATGGAAAGCAGGTCGTCTATCTTGTGCCAACGACGATTTTAGCGCAGCAGCATTACAATACCTTTGTCCAAAGAATGAAGGATTTTCCGGTAAGAGTCGATCTGCTCTGCCGTTTCCGTTCCTCTGCACAACAGAAGAAAACGATCGCAGATCTGAAAAAGGGTATGGTGGATATTGTCATAGGAACACACCGGGTACTGTCAAAGGATGTACAGTTTAAGGATCTCGGACTGCTGATCATTGATGAGGAGCAGCGGTTTGGGGTAACACACAAGGAGAAGATCAAGCAGCTAAAAAACAACATCGATGTGCTGACCCTGACGGCAACCCCAATCCCAAGAACACTCCATATGAGTCTGATCGGAATCCGGGATATGAGTGTCTTAGAAGAACCGCCGATGGATCGTATGGCGATCCAGACCTATGTCATGGAATACAACGAAGAGCTTGTAAGAGAGGCAATCAACCGGGAACTGGCGCGCGGCGGACAGGTATACTATGTCTTTAACCGTGTCAACCAGATCGCGGACATGGCAGTGAAGATCGAAGCCTTGGTACCGGATGCTGTCGTTGCCTATGCACATGGTCAGATGAAGGAGAAGGAATTAGAAGACATCATGTACCGTTTTATCAACGGAGAGATCGATGTACTGGTATCGACGACGATCATTGAGACAGGACTAGACATCTCGAATGTGAATACCATGATCATCCATGATGCGGATAACATGGGTCTGTCACAGCTTTATCAGTTGCGCGGGCGTGTCGGACGTTCGAACCGGACAGCATATGCTTTCTTGATGTACCGGCGGGATAAGATGTTAAAAGAGATCGCAGAGAAGCGTTTGGCTGCCATCAAGGAATATACGGAGTTAGGAAGCGGATTTAAGATTGCGATGCGTGACTTAGAGCTTCGTGGGGCAGGTAATCTGCTTGGCGCACAGCAGAGCGGTCACATGGAAGCGGTCGGATACGACCTGTACTGTAAGATGTTAAATGAAGCAGTCAAGTCTGCAAAGGGACTGGTACAGGAAGAGCCGTTTGAGACCTCCGTGGATGTAAAACTGGATGCTTATATCCCGGTCAGCTATATCCCGAACGAATATCAGAAGTTAGACATCTACAAGCGGATTGCCGGAATAGAAACACCGGAGGAACAGGAAGAGATGTTAGAAGAGCTGATCGACCGCTTTGGAGATCCGCCAAAGTCTGTTACGAACCTGCTTCTGATTGCAGGCTTTAAGGCGAAGGCGCATCATGTCTATATCAAGGAGATCGTGCAGAAGGAGAATGCATACAAGATCGTCTTATATGAAAAGGCGAAGATCGATGTTGCAAGAATACCGGAGCTAGTCGATCTGTATCCGGGACAGTTGAAGTTTGTGCCGGATGCCAAGGAACCGTATTTTACCCTTACGATCCGTATGAATAATAAGAAGGAACAGGCAGATCCGATCGAACTGCTAGAGGGCTTCTTTGCTCATATGGAAGAACTGCTGTTACAGACAGAAAAGCGGTAACAAAAAAGACACAAATAGAACCTTGCGGCTTATCCGAAAAAGACTTATAATAAGTCAGTGAATGAAAAATTAGGAGGTATCACTTTTACGATGAAGATACAGAAATTGACGGCACTTGTACTCGCAGGCTGCTTAAGTGCATCCGTATTACTTACCGGATGTGGAAAAGGAATCGATCAGGATGCAGTTGTAGCGAAGTTAGGAGATCAGGAGATTTCCCTTGGACTTGCGAACTTTATGGCACAGTATCAGGCAGTTACCTATGATGCTTACTATATGTCCTATTATGGAGAAGACATGTGGTCAAAGGATCTGTATGGAAATGGCAGCACACTTACCGATCAGGTGAAGTCTAACGTGATGGAGCAGATCGAGACGGATTATCTGTTAGAGCAGAAGATGGATGATTATAAGGTTGAGATCACAGATGATGAGATGAAAGCCATCGAGAAGGCTGCGAAGCAGTTTATGGAAGATAATGACGGAAGCGCAGCGAAGACCATGGGCGCGACCGAAGAGAATGTAAAAGAGATGCTTCGTTTAGAGCTGATCCAGCAGAAGATGCAGAATGCGATCGAAGCAGATGTCAATACCGATGTCAGCGATGAAGAAGCTGCACAGAAGACGATCAGCTATATCCATGTAAGTGCAAATGGTTATACAGACGATGACGGTCAGTATACAGAATATACAGATGAAGAGAAGGAAGCTCTGCCGGAGAAGATGAATGCACTTGCAAATGCAGCGAAGGAAGACTTCGATGGAGCAGCAGATGAATATGGTTATGATGTCAGCACCTATTCCTATGGCGCAGATGAAGTAAAGGGCAGTGAGAGCACAGACAGTACCGAGACGGCAGACGGAACCGAGTCAGAGGAAGATACCTCAGGCAGCAGCGGTATGGATGATGCAGTCATCACAGCAGCAGAGGGCTTAGAGGAAGGCGGTGTCTCAGACCTGATCGAGACAGAGAGCAATGGCTATTATGTCGTACGTCTTGACAGCAAGTTCGATCAGGATGCAACCGACAAGAAGAAGGAAGAGATCGTATCCCAGAGAAAGTCAGACTACTATACACAGTATGTAGACAGCTTAAAGGACAAGGCAGAGTGGACAGTAGAGGATAAGGTATGGTCGAAGGTCAACTTTGATGATCTCTATAAGATCAAGCAGACACAGAGTACAGAGACAGAAGCAGTCACAGATACAGAATCATAAGTGAAGATATTATGCAAAAGTGCACGTAAGTGCACTTTTGTTGTATCAGGGAACAGATAGGTTATTGGTGAAGAAAAGAGGAAGCATATGAAAAATATCGTATTGATCGGAATGCCGGGTGCAGGAAAGAGCACGGTCGGTGTCGTGTTGGCAAAAGTATTAGGTTACGACTTTTTAGATTCAGATCTTGTTATCCAGCAGAAGGATGGGCGTCTGCTCAGCCAGATCATAGCGGAGGAAGGAACGGACGGCTTTATCCGGATCGAGAATCAGATCAATGCAGGGCTTGACGTAAACCGCTCTGTCATTGCAACCGGAGGAAGCGTGGTCTATGGAAAGGAAGCGATGGAGCATTTAAAAAGCATCGGAACCGTTGTCTATTTAAAGCTTACCTATCAGACGATCGAAAACCGGCTGGGTGATCTGAAAAATCGTGGCGTCGTACTGCGCGAGGGACAGACGCTTGCCGATCTTTACAGAGAGCGGACAAGTCTCTATGAGAAGTACGCAGATGTGACGATCGAAGAGGACGGACTTTCCATTCCGGAGACGGTATCAAAAATTACTGCCGCATATGAAGAAAAATAAAAAGACAGAATTGAATTGAAAGAATCGTAAATACTAAAAGCAACGAAACGTATTTCATCCCGCATGCACAAGTCACAAAAGAAAAAAGCAGGAATAAAATAAAGTAGATAAAGGATGAAGCCCCTTATGATTTAGTTTACAAGGAAAGCCAGATAGTCTATAATAGTTATATATTTGTAACTAAATTGTAAAAAACTGCTTATGAAAATGGCTTGACAAAAGATTAAAATAATTACTATAATGTTGTGTTTGTATGAAAAGTGAAAGATTCGATATTTATATAGAGGTGCAGTAATGGAACAGTATGTGATCAAGGGTGGCAATCCTTTAAAGGGTGAAGTTGAAATTGGTGGAGCAAAGAATGCGGCACTGGCAATTCTTGCTGCGGCAATTATGACAGATGAAGTGGTAACGATCGAGAATCTTCCGAATGTCCGTGACATCAACGTTTTACTGAATGCAATGGAAGGCATCGGGGCTAAGATTGAGCGTCTGGATACACATAAGGTAAGAATCGATGGTTCGAAGGTACACGATCTGACCGTTGCATATGAGTATATTAAGAAGATCCGTGCATCTTATTACCTGCTTGGTGCATTACTGGGCAAGTATAAGCGTGCAGAGGTAGCACTTCCGGGTGGATGTGATATCGGAAGCCGGCCGATCGACCTGCATCTGAAGGGCTTCCGCGCCTTAGGTGCGAATGTAGAGATCCAGCATGGACTGATCGCAGCTTATGCAGATAAGCTGGTGGGCAACCATATCTATATGGATAAGGTTTCTGTCGGAGCGACGATCAATATCATGATGGCAGCATCTATGGCAGAGGGAAAGACCATTATCGAGAATGCAGCGAAGGAGCCGCATGTCGTTGACGTTGCGAACTTCTTAAACAGCATGGGTGCGAATATCCGTGGTGCAGGAACCGATGTGATCCGCATTGTCGGTGTAGAGACCCTTCATAAGACCGAATATTCCATTATCCCGGATCAGATCGAAGCAGGAACATTTATGTTCGCAGCAGCAGCAACCGGTGGAGATGTGCTGGTGAAGAACGTGATCCCGAAGCATTTAGAGGCGACAACAGCGAAGTTATTAGAGATCGGCTGTGAAGTAGAGGAATTAGACGATGCTGTCCGTGTCATTGCAAAGCATCCGCTGCATCATACACAGGTGACGACCCTGCCATATCCGGGATTCCCGACCGATATGCAGCCACAGATGTCTGTCCTGCTTGCAATTTCGGAAGGAACCAGTACCGTAACCGAGAGTATTTTCGAGAACAGATTCAAGTATGTGGATGAGCTGACGAAGATGGGTGCCCAGATCAAGGTTGAGAGCAACATTGCGATCATTACCGGTGTGAAGGGATATTCCGGAGCAACCGTCAGTGCACCGGATCTTCGTGCAGGTGCAGCCTTAGTCATCGCAGGACTTGCGGCAGAAGGTATCACAGTCGTAGACGATATCTATTATATTGAGCGTGGATACGAAGAATTTGAGAAGAAGTTATCAAAGCTTGGTGCCCAGATCGAGAAGGTAAGCTCGGAAAAAGAGATCCAGAAGTTCCGTCTGAAGGTATCATAGAATTATAAGAAGATATAATTTTTAACAGGAATAAAAAGAAACCGCTGGGAAGAAGTGATTTACTTCATCCCAGCGGTTTTTGCATCCATCATCCGGATGCAATAGGTATCGGTAGTTCTAAATTAAGGACTTGATGTAGTGCGGACTCTTATCCAGATCAAGGTAACTTCCATCATCTAATTCTACTAACGGCTTAGATAAGCGGTTACGGTTTAACAGTACGATCTTTGCAGTGTGTCCGTTATCTAACATAACACGGTTGTTCTGATAGGTAGTAGCAATATGCTCTAAGAAGGTCAGGATATATTTTGGCTTATATTTCTGCAGACCATCCTTCTCGAACTCGGCGATTACCTGGAATGGACAAAGCGGATCACGGTAAGAACGTGCCGCGGTCATTGCATCGTATACATCTGCGATCGCGATGATAAATGCATAGTCGTCAATCTCATCTAAGGTAAGTCCAAGCGGATAACCGGAACCGTCACAACGCTCGTGATGCATCAGGGCAGCCTTTTTGATATGGGAATTCAGTGGCTGCTTTTTTAAAATATCATAACCAAACTGCGGGTGCTGCTTGATCAGGGCAAATTCTTCATCAGTTAAACGTGACTGCTTATTCAGGACCTCATCCGGTATCTTCGTCTTGCCAATATCGTGAAGCAGACCGGCAAGGGTCAGTGTATCAAGATCTTCCGGTGAGAACTTCAGCCAGATACCGATCATACGGGAGATCAGTGCGACATTTAAGCTGTGGGCATAAGTACTGTCATTGTCCTGACGCATATTATGCAGCATGTCGAAGAATTCGATCGTCGTCTTCTGGGAACTGATCAGGGAGGCGGTTTCACGAAGCAGATCATCCTTATTCACGGTTCCGCCGGAGCTTAAAAATGCATCAAAGCACTGCTTTAGGTCATTCGTACGAAGTGTAAAGTCTACCTGGAACTTCTGAAAGGCAGGACTGTTTTTTACCTTCTGTGAATAAGAAACATTCTCAATACCGGTTGTTGTTGAAACATGCTTCGGTGCAGGCTCATCCTGTGTTACAATGCTTGCGCGCTCAATGCCGTAGAAGTCCATCCGGGAGATCAGAGTAGCGGTCAATTCTACATTCGGATTGACGATCAACTGACCGGATGGAGTCTTTACAGGCTCAGCGGTTACCATCCCTGGCTTTAAATCCTTAATTAAATATTCTTTCATTGTAAAACCCCGTTTTTCATAGTGTAAAATAACTACTTTCAGTATAGACTTTCTGTAGAAAAAGGTCAATACTCGAACAGACGGAA